>JBJOKU010000265.1:0-3011 GCA_046045925.1 Pseudomonadota bacterium | reverse complement strand
TCCCATGAGCGATTTCCTGATTGACACCAGCGAGGGTGTCACAACCCTCAGCTTCAACCGGCCCGAGAAGAAAAACAGCCTGACCGCCCAGTTCTATGCCGACTTGGCCGTGGCCATCAATGCCGCCGCCGCCGATGAGGCGGTGCGTGTGCTGGTGATTCAGGGGCACGAAACGGTGTTCTCGGCTGGCAACGACATCAACGATTTTTTGAACAACCCGCCGTCCACGCTGGACGCGCCGGTGTTCTCGTTCTTGAACGCGATCCGCGACTTCCCCAAGCCCTTGCTGGCGGCGGTCTGCGGGCCAGCCGTTGGTGTGGGCACCACCATGCTGCTGCACTGCGACTTCATCTACGCGGGCGACAACGCACTGTTTGCCCTGCCTTTCGTGAATCTGGGCCTGTGCCCCGAGGCCGGCAGTTCCATGTTGCTCCCGCAGCGTATCGGCCATGTGCGGGCGGCACAGGCGCTGATGCTGGCCGACCCGCTCAATGCCGAAACGGCGCTGGAGTGGGGGCTGATCAACGCGGTGTTGCCTCCCTCCGAGGTGACGGCCTACGCCCGCCAGCAGGCGCTCAAGCTCGCCGCCAAGCCTTTGACTTCGCTCATTCAGACCAAGCGTTTGATGAAACGCGCATATGCCCAGACATTGCCTGCGCACATGGACGAAGAGGCCCAGACCTTCGGCCCCATGCTCACGCAACCCGCGGCACGCGAAGCCTTTGATGCCTTCCTGAGCAAGCGCAAGCCCGATTTTTCCAAAGTCTGAGTCCATGAAAAGTCAGCAGCCAGTCGTGTTCGAGCCTGAATTCATTGAGGGCATGCGGCAAATCTTCGAAGAGAAGATCGTTTTCAATCAGGTGCTGGGCTTGAAACTCAAGCACATCGATGCCACGCACTGTGTGGCCACCATGCAGATGAAGCCCGAGCTGGTAGGGCACTTTGCCTACAACCGCCTGCACGGCGGTGTCATCAGCACAGCCCTGGACACCACTGGCGGTGCCGCGGTGCTGGGGGCGATTGGGGCCAAGCACATGCACGAAAGCATTGAAGAGCGCATCAAGCGATTCATCAAGCTGGGCACGATTGATCTGCGTGTGGACTATCTGAGGCAGGGCATCGGGCAGCAATTTGAAATTCGTGCCGAGGTGCTGCGTGCAGGATCGCGGGTGGCATCCACCCGCATGGAGCTGTTCGATGACCACGGCACGCTGCTCGCCACCGGCTCTGCGGCCTATATCGTGAGCTGAAATCAGTCCCGTTTGGGAATGGGGCGCGGCTTGCCCTGCTCGTCAATGGCCACATAGGTGATCGAGGCCTCGGTCACCTTGATGAAGTGGCCCTGATCCATGAAGCGCTCGGCCAGCACTTCCACCTGAATGGTGATGGAAGTTTTGCCAATGCGAAGCACTTTGGCGAAGAAGCTCAGGATGTCGCCCACGCGCACCGGCTGCTTGAAGATGAATTCATTCACAGCCACCGTGGCCATGCGTCCCTGCGTGTAGCGGGCGGGCAGCACGGCTCCGGCCAAGTCCACCTGGGCCATGACCCAGCCGCCGAAGATGTCGCCGTTGGCATTGCAGTCGCCGGGCATGGGGATGACTTTCATCACCAGCACCTTGTCCTCGGGCTGGGCGACCTCTTCGGCCTGTACAGGGTGGGGGTTGAAGGAAAGGCTCACAATCGGTCCTTGCAAACGAAATTCAAGACAAGAGAGATTGTGCGCCATGCGCAGACACTTTGATGCTCCCCCTTCCGCCGAAGGCCCGGCGGCCACCCGCAGCGACCGCGAAACTTTGGCCCGGCTCTTCCCCTATCTCTGGCAATACAAATGGCGCGTGATGGCTGCGCTGGCCTTCATGCTGGGTGCCAAGCTCGCCAACGTGGGCGTGCCCGTGCTGCTCAAGAACCTCGTGGACAGCCTGAGCTTCAAGCCCGGCGAGGCAGCTGCCCTGCTGGTGGTACCGGTGGCGTTACTGGTGGCTTATGGCCTGCTTCGCTTGTCCACCACGGTGTTCACCGAGTTGCGCGAGTTGATCTTTGCCAAGGCCACCGAAGGCGCTTCGCGCTCGATTGCGCTGCAAACTTTCCGCCACCTGCATGACCTGAGCTTGCGCTTTCACCTGGAGCGCCAGACCGGCGGCATGACGCGCGACATCGAGCGCGGCGTGCGCAGCGTGAACTCGCTCATTAGCTATTCTTTATATAGCATACTGCCCACGCTGATTGAGGTGTTCCTCGTGCTGGGCTACATGGCCTGGCAGTTCGATGTGTGGTTTGCCGTCATCACCATCGTGGCGCTGGCGGTGTACATCACGTTCACTGTGCTGGTGACCGAGTGGCGTACCCAGTTCCGCAAGGAGATGAACCAGCTCGACTCCACCGCGCACAGCAAGGCCATTGACTCGCTGCTCAACTACGAAACGGTGAAGTACTTCAACAACGAAGACTTCGAGGCCAAGCGCTACGACGAAAGCCTTGAACGCTACCGCCAGGCGGCCCTCAAGAGTCAGCGCACGCTGTCGCTGCTCAACACCGGCCAGCAGCTCATCATCGCCACGGCGCTGGTCATCATGCTCTGGAGAGCCACGCAAGGCGTGGTGGAAGGGCGGCTCACGCTGGGTGACTTGGTGATGGTCAATGCCTTCATGATCCAGCTCTACATTCCGCTGAACTTTCTGGGGGTGCTCTATCGCGAAATCAAGCAAAGCCTCACCGACTTGCAGAAGATGTTCAACCTGCTCGAGCGCGAGCGCGAAGTGCAAGACGCGCCCGGCGCGCAGGAGCTGGCCTGGAGTGCACCCCCCGATGTGGTGTTTGACCATGTCCGGTTTTCCTACGACGGCAAACGCGAGGTGTTGCAGGACGTGAGCTTTGTGATTCCGGCGGGCAAGACGGTGGCTGTGGTCGGCGCTTCAGGCTCAGGCAAGAGCACGCTGGCGCGGCTGATGTACCGCTTTTATGACGTGAGTGCGGGGGCCATCCGCGTGGGCGGAAAAGACGTGCGCGAA
>JBJOKU010000264.1:0-3022 GCA_046045925.1 Pseudomonadota bacterium | reverse complement strand
ATTTCCATGCCCCCTCGCGTCAAGCGGATGGCGGGCACCGAGGCCGTCGCCGAATACCAGAAGGAAGAAGCAGACAAAGTGCTCAAGCCAGTGGCCAAGTTCCTCCAGAAGCACAAGGTCAAGTTCTCGACCGACTGGAAGGTGGGGCATGCCGCCGAGGAAATCATCAAGGCCGCCACCAAGGAAAACGCCCGTCTGGTGGTCATGGGTACGCACGGTCACGGCCTCTTTGGCCGCGCCCTCATGGGCTCTGTCGCCCAGCGGGTGCTCCACGATTCACCTGTGCCGGTGCTGCTGGTCAAGTGATCGCACCCTCCATGAAAAAACGCCCCTCGGAGCGTTTTTTCATTGGAACTCACCCTTGTACTGCTCGCGCAGCAGGTTCTTCTGCACCTTTCCCATGGTGTTGCGGGGTAGTTCTGGCACCACGTAGCAGCGCTTGGGAATCTTGAAATTTGCCAGCTTGCTTTTAAGATCGGCCACGATGCCGTCTGCGCTCAGGTTGGCGCCCGGCTTGGCAATCACCACGGCCACGCCCACTTCGCCAAAGTCGGGGTGCGGCACACCCACCAACGCACTCTCGGCCACACCGGGCATGTCATTGATGAAGCCCTCGATCTCGGCCGGATAAACGTTGTAGCCACCGCTGATGATGAGGTCTTTGCTGCGGCCCACGATGCTCACGTAGCCGCGCTCGTCGCGCTTGCCCACGTCGCCCGTCTTGAAGTAACCGTCTGTGGTGAATTCTTCTTTGGTTTTTTCGGGCATGCGCCAGTAACCGGCAAACACATTCGGCCCCTTGACCTGGATGCCGCCAATCTCACCCACCGGCAACTCTTGGCCCGCGTCGTCGCAAACGCGCAAGCTCACGCCCGGTAGCGGGAAGCCCACGGTGGAACCGCGCCGCTCGGTCTGGTTGGCGTAACGCGCATCGGCGTTGTAGGGGTTGGAGGTGAGCATGATGGTTTCGCTCATGCCGTAACGCTCCAGAATGGTGTGGCCAGTGCGCTCGCGCCATTCGTTGAAGGTTTCAATCAGCAAAGGCGCGGAGCCTGCGATGAACAAGCGCATGTTCTTGCAAGCCTCCCGCGTGAGGCCGGCCTCACCCAGCATGCGCACATACAGCGTGGGCACGCCCATGAAGACGGTGGCACGCGGCATATCGGCAATCACGCGCTTGGGGTCAAACTTGGCGTGCCAGAGCATCTTGCTGCCGTTGAGCAGCGCAGCATGAATGGCCACAAACAAGCCATGCACATGGAAGATGGGCAGGGCGTGGATGAGCACATCACCATCCTTCCAACCCCAATAGTCCTTGAGCATCACCGCGTTCGACAGCATGTTGCCGTGCGAGAGCATGGCCCCTTTGCTGCGGCCCGTGGTGCCGCTGGTGTAGAGGATGGCGGCGAGGTCGTCAGCCTTGCTCACCGCGCAGGTGTGCTGGTCGGAGCAATGCGCTGCCCGCTCCAGCAGGCTGCCGGTGCGGTTGTCGTCGAGCGTGAAGACGTTTTGCGTGCCTGCCTTGAAGGCGATCTTGGACACCCAGCCGAAGTTCTTGCTGGAGCACACCACCACCGAAGGCTCGGCGTTGCCGATGAAGTACTCGATCTCGGCGCTCTGGTAGGCCGTATTGAGCGGCAAAAACACATAGCCCGCGCGCAGCGTGGCCAGATACAGCATCATGGCCTCGACCGACTTCTCCACCTGCACCGCCACGCGTGCGCCCTTGGGCAGCTTCAGCGAGACGAGCAGGTTGGCCATCATGGCCGTGGCGCGGTCCAAATCGCGCCAACAGTAGCTCAGGCCATCGTCGGTTTCGACGGCAACGGCATTGAGGTTTTTCGGAAACGCGGCCCGCAGGGCCGCGAAAAGGTTTTCGTTCTTGCTCATTTTTTTCGGCGGATCCGTTAGTCCAGTTTTGCGCCCGAAGACTTGACCACCGTCGCCCAGCGCTTGACTTCGCCACTCACGAACTGGCCAAACTGCTGCTGCGTCATGGGGCTCACTTCGGCGCCATTGCGGGCCCAGGCGGCCTTCACGTCATCGGCGGCCAGGCACTTGCGGATTTCTTCCACGATCTTGGCCCGCACGTCGGCTGGTGTGCCCTTGGGTGCCCACAGCGCGTACCAGGTGCTGACCGTGTAGTCAGGCAGGCCCAGCTCAGCAGCGCTGGGCACATCGGGGAAGGCCGGGTTGCGCTTGTTGCCCGAAACCATCAGGGCCTTGATGCGGCCACCCTTGATGTGGCTGGCAGAAGAGCCCAGGCCGTCAAACATCATGTCCACGCTGCCCGCCATCAGGTCTTGCAGGGCCGGGCCAGCGCCGCGATAGGGGATGTGCGTGATGAAGGTTTTGCTCTGGATCTTGAACAGTTCACCCGCCAGATGGTGCGAGGTGCCGCTGCCCGCCGAGCCATAGTTGAACTTGCCCGGCGACTTGCGCACCAGTTCCATGAAACCCTTGAAGTCGGCCACAGGCAGATTGCGCGGATTAATCACCAGCACCTGGGGCACGTTGGCCACCAGCATCAGGGGCTCGAACGAGGTTTCAATGTTGTAGTCAAGCTTGGGATACATCGACGGCGCAATCGCGTGGTGCACCGCCCCCATGAACAGCGTGTAGCCATCGGGTGCGGCCTTGGAGGCAATGCTGGCCCCCAGCGTGCCCCCTGCCCCCCCCCGGTTGTCCACGATCAATTGCTGCCCGGTCGTCTTGGAAAATTGCGCCGACAGCGGTCGCGCGAAGGCATCGGTGCCCCCGCCCGCCGGGAATGGCACCACCAGCGTGACCGGCTTGTTGGGCCAGTTGGACTGCGCCAGCGCCAAGCCGGGCACAGCCGCTGCCAAAGCGAGTGTCGCCGCCAGCAAGCTGCGGCGCGAAGGAATGCTGAAAGTGGAACGCGTGAACTTCATGTGTGTCTCCTGTCATGCTTGAATGGACTTGATCAACTGTGCAATCGTTGAACTGATTGCAATTTTTCCCTGCCCGAGCTGAGCCCTGTTGTCATCTATGCGCTTGAGGT
>JBJOKU010000263.1:0-3025 GCA_046045925.1 Pseudomonadota bacterium | reverse complement strand
CCATTGTGTGGGGCATTCTGGTGGCCACCTTGCTCAATCACGCAGGTGCTGCCGCTCTCGGGCACTGGCTGGCTTCGCTGGTATCCCAGCGCACGCTGACCTGGATTCTGGGCCTGTCCTTTCTGGTCATGGCGGTGTGGATCATGATTCCGGACAAGCTCGATGATGAGGAAGAAGTCAAGCCGCTGGCCCGCTGGGGGGTCTTTGGCACCACGCTGGTGGCCTTCTTTCTGGCCGAAATGGGCGACAAGACGCAGATCGCCACGGTGGGCCTCGCCGCCCGCTTTGATGCCTTCTGGGGCGTGGTGGCCGGCACCACCGCAGGGATGATGGTTGCCAATGTGCCCGCCGTTTATCTGGGCAGCAAGCTCGCGCACCGCATCCCGATGAAGCTGGTGCACAGCATTGCGGCGCTTATCTTTGCTGCGCTGGGCGCGATCAGCCTCTTCACGGTTTTGCGCTGAACAACGTTCAGTCGCAAGCCTGCGACTTGACCTGAATCAAACCTTCAGCAAGGGTTTTCCCTTAAGCTTCGCGGCGTTTCACTGGAGAAAAACATGCCCAGCCTGCAATGGTCCGAAGCCCTGTCACTGAACCTGCCCATCATGGATGAGACCCATGAAGAATTCGTCGAGATGCTCGGCACTGTGGAAGATGCCCCCGAAGACCAGTTGCTCAACCTCTGGTATCACCTCATCGAGCACACCCGCGCACACTTCTCGCGCGAGGACGACTGGATGGTGCGCACGCATTTCTCGTCTTGCCACTGCCACACTGGCCAGCACCATGTGGTGCTCAAGGTGATGGAAGAAATCGGCCTGCGTGCCGCCAAGGGTGAGCTGCACCTCATCAAGGATCTGTCCAAGGAGCTGGGCCAGTGGTTCAGCCAACACGCCCAGAGCATGGATGCCGCGCTCGCGCTGCACATGCGCCGCGTGGGCTACGACCCCGAAACCGGCATCATCCACAACCCCGAGCAGATCGCCGAAAGCAACTCCGAGGGTTGCGGTGTGCACGCCGAGCCCGCCGCCAAAGCGACAGAAGAAGAAGCCGTCGCTGCCTGAGTTTTTGCGCTTTGGGTTACGCTTGGCACCCAACCGAGCTGAGACACCCGTGACCGAGCGCTTCATCCCCATCGCCGATGCCCGCAGCATGCCCGTGCGTGTGCCCGCGCACGCGCCGATTACGTCCGCGCTCGCTGGCCCGCTGCACGACACCCGCCAGCGCCCCCTGCACGACCTGCGCATCAGCGTCACTGACCGCTGCAACTTCCGCTGCCGCTACTGCATGCCCAAGGAAGTGTTCGACAGCAACTACTCCTACCTGCCCCACAGCTCACTCCTGAGCTTTGAAGAAATCACCCGGCTGGCCGCGCAATTTGTGGGCCTGGGGGTGCGCAAAATCCGCCTCACGGGCGGTGAGCCGCTGCTGCGCAAGAACATCGAGTCGCTCATTGAAATGCTCGCCGGTCTGCGCACGCCAGACGGCCAGCCGCTCGACCTCACGCTCACCACCAATGGCTCCATCCTGCAACGCAAGGCCGCCAGCCTCAAGGCGGCGGGCCTCAAGCGCATCACGGTGAGCCTGGATGCGCTTGACGACAGCATCTTCCGGCGCATGAACGATGTGGACTTTCCCGTGGCCGATGTACTCAAGGGCATTGATGCGGCCAAGACGGCGGGTTTTGAGTCGATCAAGCTCAACATGGTGGTCAAGCGCGGCACCAACGACCATGAAATCCTGCCCATGGCGCGCCACTTTCGCGGCACGGGCATGGCGCTGCGCTTCATCGAATACATGGACGTGGGGGCCACCAACGGCTGGCGCATGGACGAAGTGCTGCCCTCGGCCAAAGTGCTCCAACGCATCCAGCGTGAATTCAAACTCGTGCCACTCAGCGCCACCAGCGCCGGTGAAACCGCGCAGCGCTGGGGCTATGCAGGCCCCGACGGGCAGCACGACTCCCAACTCGGCGAAATCGGGCTGATCTCAAGCGTCACCCATGCGTTTTGTGGCGACTGCAACCGCGCCCGCATCTCCACTGAGGGGCAGTTGTTCTTGTGCCTGTTCGCCTCGCAGGGGCATGATCTGCGCCAGTTGCTGCGCAGCAGCGCCAGCGACCAAGACATCCGGCACGCCATCAGCGCCATCTGGCAAGGCCGGTCAGACCGCTACTCCGAGTTGCGTGCGCAACTGGCCGAGCAGCCGGGCAACCCGCAAGGGCGCAAGCGCGTCGAAATGAGCTACATCGGTGGTTGAAAGCACCGCCATGCCTGCAAGCCCCATTGCGCGTGCCGACATCACCGGCTTGTTGCTGGCAGGCGGGCGCGGTCAACGCATGGGCGGTGCCGACAAGGGGCTGCAACTGCTTGAGGGCCAGCCGCTGGCCGCGCATGTGCTGCAAAGGCTTGCGCCCCAGGTGGGCACACTCCTCATCAACGCGAACCGCAACCCGCAGGACTATCTCGCCTTGGGCGAGCCTTGGCAGGCCTGTGTCATTGCAGATGCGCCCTCCACCGATTGGCCCGAGTTGGCCGGGCCGCTTGCTGGTTTTCATGCGGGGCTATTGAATTGCCACACCGCTTACCTGCTCACTTGCCCTTGCGACACACCAGCCTTGCCCGCCGATTTGGCGCAAAGGCTGTCAGAGGCACTGCGCACGAGCGATGCCAAAGTCGCCATGGCTTGCACGCGGTCTGAATCAGGTGAAGTGCGTGCGGAATCGGTTTTCTGCCTGATCTCCAAAGAACTCCTGCCCCAGCTTGAGCTGGCGCTGCGCACTGGCGTGCGCAAGGTGGAGCAATGGGTTGCAAGCCACGCCCATGTGAGGGTTGTGTTTGACCAGCCGGGCGACGCGCCGGCTTTTGCCAACATCAACACGCCCACCGATCTGGCAGGTTTCGAGCCGGTACACACACAAGGGGTTCAGGATCCAGCCACTTGACGCGCCGCGCCGTAGAGCCAGGGCGAGTCCATCAGGCGCGGGCCCATCAGGCGCAAGGCCATATCCCGGCCCCAGCGTTTT
>JBJOKU010000262.1:0-3035 GCA_046045925.1 Pseudomonadota bacterium | reverse complement strand
GGCGGCGGCCACGTCGGCACGCTCTTGCGCGTCGAGCAGGCGCTCGTAGTCTTCACGGGGGAACTTGGCATCGAGCGGCAGCCACACGCTGGACTCGTCGCCCCGGCCACTCACACGACCCGGAAACTTGATGGCGAACTCCACGCGCTGGCGGCTGCCGGGCTTGGTCTCGACGTTCTTGTCGTACTGCTCCACGGTGAGCACTTGGTCGAGCAGCGCTTGTAGTTGCACCTCGCCAAAAACGCCCCGGGTTTTCACATTGGTGAGCACGCGTTTCAAGTCGCCCACGCCCTGCGCAAGGCCCTGCATTTCGCCCAGTCCCTTGTGCACCTGCTCCAGCCGCTGCGCCACGAGGGTGAAGCTCTCGGAGAGGCGTTTCTCAAGGGTGGATTGCAGTTTTTCGTCCACCGTCTTGCGCATTTCATCGAGCTTGGCGGTGTTGGCGGCTTGCAGTTGCGTGAGTTGCTGCTCCAGCGTGTGGCGCACTTCGGTGATGCGCCGCGCGTTGGCTTCGCTCAGGGCTTGCAGTTGCGTGGTGAGCGTGTCGCCAAGCGACTTCTGCATCAGCGCGAGTTGCTGCGCAAACTGGTCGATCTGCGCGTTTTGCGTGCGTGTGGCTTCGGCGCTCTGCGCTTGCAGGGTCTGCGTGAACTGCGCGAAATTCTGGCCTAGCTCCTGCCGGTCGGCCCGCGAGGTGGCCTGCAACTCGGCACGCAGCTCGCGGATGATGTCGGCACTGCGGTCGGGCGCAGCCTCGGGCGGGCGGCGCAAGAGCAGCAACACGAGCATCACGCCCGTGACGGCAAAGCCGCAGATCAGGACAACGAGAAGCCAGTCAGTAGAGGTCATGGCCTGAGTTTATCCGGCCACGTCAGCCTTTCAGCCTGCGAGCTGGTTCACAGGAGTAAGCACCTTGCCCTGCGTGAAGAAGGCAATCAGGTTGTCAGCAGCAAGGTTGGCCATGGCCTTGCGGGTTTTGATGCTGGCGGAGCCAATGTGCGGGGTGAGTACGACGTTTTTCAGCGCGAGAAGGCGTGGGTTGATTTTGGGTTCGCCTTCGAACACGTCCAGCCCGGCGGCGTGGATGCGGCCCGCAGCCAGCGTGTCGGCCAGCGCGTTTTCGTCAATAAGGCCGCCGCGCCCGATGTTGGTGAGGGTGGCGGTGGGCTTCATCTGGGCCAGTTCGGTGGTGCCAATGGTGTGGTGCGTGGCGGCGCTGTAGGGCACCACCAGAACGAGGTGATCGCTCTGTGCCATGAGTTCGTCTTTGCTCACGTAGCGAGCACCGAGCTCTTGCTCAATCTCGGGCGCAAGACGGCTGCGGTTGTGATAAATCACGGGCATGCCAAAACCTTTTGCGCCGCGCTTGGCAATCGCTTGGCCGATGCGGCCCATGCCGAGAATCCCCAGCGTTGCGCCATGCACATCTGGGCCGACGAACATGTCGTAGCTCCACTTGCGCCACAAACCGGCACGCAGGAAAGCTTCGCTCTCGCTCACGCGGCGTGCTGCGGCCATGACAAGCGTGAAAGCCATGTCTGCCGTGGTGTCGGTGAGCACGTCGGGCGTGTTGGTGGCCTGGATGCCTGCGGCGGTGAGCGCGGGGATGTCGAGGTTGTTGTAACCCACGGCCATGTTGGCAACGATGCGCAGTTGCGGACAGGCGGCAATGAGTGCCGTGCCAACAGGTTCTGCCGTGGTAATGAGCGCACCAACTTTGCCTTGGAGTCTGGCTTTGAGTTCGTCGGCAGGCCAGATCACGTCGTCCTGATTGCTCTCGACTGTGAAGTGCTGCTCCAGCTTTTGCAGAACCTCGGGGAAGATGGCCCGGGCCACCAGAATTGATTCACGGGTGGCCACGACAGTCTCCTTCAATCCAGCCAGGTGGTGAATTCTTGCACCGGCACGCGGCTGGTGCGATAAGTATTCACCACAGCAGACTCGTCAATGAATCCCAGCGCCATGCCGCAAACCATCATCTCGTTGTCGGCTGCCCCGATGTGCGGCAGGATGATGGCGTGGTAGTCATTCCAGGCCGCTTGAGGGCAGGTATGCAGACCGTGGCCACGGGCGGCAATCATGACGTTTTGCAGAAACATGCCGTAGTCCACCAGAGAGCCGCGGCCCATGATGTTGTCGAGCGTGAAAATCAGGCCAACTGGGGCGTCAAAAAATTTGAAGTTGCGCTGATGCTGCGCATGCATCTTGGCCTTGTCGCCCTTGGTGATGCCGAGCACGCCATACAGCTCCCAGCCGTTGGCGCGACGACGGTCAATGTAGGGGCTGACCCATTTCTCGGGGTAGTAGTCGTACTGGGCCTTGTATTGCGCGGCCAGTGCGGGGTCAGCAGCCTGGGCATCGTGCGCAGCGCAGACCTTTTCCACCAATGTTTGCAGCGTGTTGCCGGTGAGGACGTAGGTCTTCCAGGGCTTGGTGTTGGTGCCGCTGGGCGCACGACTGGCCACTTGCAAAATCGCATCGATCGTTTCGCGAGGCACGGGCTGCTGTGTAAAGGCGCGCATAGAAACGCGAGAGAGAATCGCTTCGTCGATGATTTGCTGGCGGGTGGCTTGGTCGATGGCTTGGCTCATTTGCGGAGTCTTTCAAGAACAAGGCGCAGATTCTCGGGCAGCGCTGTGGGCTGCTGGGTCTCGCGCTTGACATACACGTGAACAAAATGCCCTTTGGCAATGGTCATGTTGCTCTCGTCGCCCTGGATGAACAGGCCAATTTCGTAGCGCACGCTGCTCTTGCCCATGCTGGCCACGCGGATGCCTGCTTCGACGATTTGAGGATAAGCCACGGGCGCGAAGTAGTTGCACTGGGTCTCGATGACGAACCCGATCACATCGCCCTTGTGGATGTCCAGTGCGCCCTGCTCGATCAGGTGCGTGTTGACTGCCGTGTCGAACCACGAGTAATAGACCACGTTGTTGACGTGGCCGTACATGTCGTTGTCCATCCACCGGGTGGGGATGGTGCGAAAGGCCGCGTAGGCGCTGCGCGGCTCTGGCGTTGGCCTGCTCGACATCGCG
>JBJOKU010000261.1:0-3043 GCA_046045925.1 Pseudomonadota bacterium | reverse complement strand
GGCGACACTTGGGCGCACTTGCGCGAAACCGTGCTGGGCGAGTACGTGCTCAATTCGTTGCTGCTGTGCGCGGGTGTGGGCTTGGGTGTGGCCAGTGTGGGCACAGGCGCGGCCTGGCTGGTGGTTCACCACGAGTTTTCAGGGCGGCGTGTTTTTGAATGGCTGATGCTGCTGCCCATGGCCATGCCCGCCTATGTGCTGGCCTATGTGTACACCGACTTTTTGCAATACACCGGGCCGCTGCAAACCGCATTGCGCGAAACCTTTGGCTGGAGCCGGGCTGACTACTGGTTCCCTGACATCCGCACCCTGCCCGGCGCGATGTGGCTCTTCACCTGTGCGCTCTACCCCTATGTGTACCTGCTGGCCCGCACGGCTTTTCAGGAAGGCGCGCGCGGCCTCACTGAAGCCGCGCAGTTGATGGGCCTGTCGCCCTTTGCCGCGTTTTGCCGCATTTCACTGCCCATGGCACGCCCCGCCATTGCCGCTGGCTTGGCACTGGCGCTGATGGAAACCCTGGCCGACTACGGCACGGTGGCGTACTTTGCCGTGCCCACCTTCACCACGGGCATCTACCGCGCCTGGTTCTCGCTGGGCGACCGCGCCGCAGCGGCGCAGCTGGCCAGCGTGCTGCTGGCATTTGTACTGGTGCTGTTGGCCTTCGAGAAGATGAGCCGTGGTCGCGCTCGCTACCACCACAACTCGCGCCGCGAAGTACAGCGCGTCCAACTGCGGGGCTTCAGGGCCTTCATGGCCATGCTCGGCTGCCTCATGCCCGTGATGCTGGGATTCCTCATCCCGGCAGGGCTGCTGCTCAAACTGGCCCTTGCGTCAGGCGGCTTTGTGGCCGACGAGCGTTTCGCCATGCTCGCCCGCAACAGCTTTGTGCTCGCGCTCAGCGCAGCGGCGGTGGCCACACTGCTAGCGCTACTGGTGGGTTATGCGGCACGCGGCTCGGGTTGGTGGCCACGCCTGGCCGCACGCGTGGCGGGTTCGGGCTATGCCGTGCCCGGCGCGGTCATTGCCGTGGGCATCCTGATTCCGGTCACCCGGCTCGACCACGTGTTGGCCGCGCTGTGGGTGCAAATCACAGGTGGGGCCCATCCCGGGCTCATCCTCACAGGCGGCATTGCCGCGCTGGTGTACGCCTACGTGGCGCGTTTCTTGGCGGTGGCCCTGCAATCGGTGGAGTCTGGCCTGAGCCGCATCACGCCCAGCATGGAATTGGCCGCCCGCAGTCTGGGGTGCTCGCCTGCGGCCACCTTGCGGCAGGTGCACTTTCCGCTGCTCCGTGGCAGCCTGCTCACGGCGTTCTTGCTGGTGTTTGTGGATGTCATGAAAGAGCTGCCCGCCACGCTGGTGATGCGCCCCTTCAACTTCGACACGCTGGCCACGCAAACCTATACGCTGGCCTCAGACGAACGACTCGCCGAGGCCTCGGGGTTTGCGCTCACCATTGTGCTGGTGGGTCTGTTGCCCATCATCGGGCTGGCGCGCCAAATTTCGCAGCGCCGCGAAGTCAACGCCTGCTGAGAGGCCGCTGATTACTTCCAGCCGGCCTTGTCGTAGAGCTTTTGCGCCAATGCAGCGTTGCGGCCCAACTCGCCCACGTTGATTGTGTCGGCCTTGTAGCTGCCCAACGCCTCCAGCGCTGGGTTGTTGACCTTCACGCTTTTCACGGCGGGCCATTCGTTGTTGCCATCGGCAAAGTAGCGCTGCGCCGAGTCAGAGGCCAGATACTCCATGAACTTGGCGGCAGCTTCCTTGTGTGGCGCGTTTTTCAGCACACCCGCCCCCGACACATTGATGTGTGTGCCGTCGCGGCCCTGGTTGGGCCACACCACGCCCACCGCTGACATGGTTTTCCTGTCCTCGGGTTTGTCGGAGCGCATCATGCGGGCCACGTAATAGGTGTTGGATATGGTCACACCGCATTCGCCAGCGGCCACGGCCTTGATCTGATCGGTATCGCCACCCTTGGGGCCACGGGCAAAGTTGGCCACCACACCACGCGCCCAAGCCTCTGCCTCTGCCTCGCCACGGTGCGTGATGATGGACGACAGCAGCGACAGGTTGTAGGGGTGTCCGCCCGGGCGCATGCACACTTTGCCGCGCATCTTGGACAAGGCCAGATCAGCGTAGTTCTGCACATCGGCAGGTTTCACGTCGAGTTTGTTGTAAACGATCACACGGGCACGGGTGGAAAACGCCACCCAGTTGGGCGAGCGCAGGTGCGCCGGAATCTTCGCCTCCAGCTCTTTGGACTTGATGGGGGCAAACAACCCCAGCCCATCTGCCTTGGCCAGGCGGGCCGCGTCAACCGTGATGAACACATCGGCGGGGCTGGATGCCCCCTCGTTGCGGATGCGCTCCAGCAATTCGTCTTCTTTGGCTTCGATGCGGTTAATCGCAATGCCCGTCTGCCGGGTGAAGTCCTTGTACAAGGCTTCGTCGGTCTGGTAGTGACGGGCAGAGTACAGGTTGAGCACATTTTCTTGCGCCTGAACTGCCGAGATACCCAGCGCCACCATGGCGGCAGCGGCAACTTGCTTGATGCGGGACATGCGAATCCTTTCAGTTTTGACTGAATCGGATTTTACATGATATTGAGAAT
This sequence comes from Pseudomonadota bacterium, assembly GCA_046045925.1. GTDB lineage: Bacteria > Pseudomonadota > Gammaproteobacteria > Burkholderiales > Burkholderiaceae_C > JBJOKU01. Next base: position 429 of record JBJOKU010000261.1, on the reverse strand, counting down.
GATTCGCATTGACATAAATCAATGCGGTGTTTTATTCCCCGGCTTCCTTGGCCATCTTGAGCGCATCGAATGCGGAGGTCAGCTCTGCGGCGGGCGCGGCCTGTGTGGAGTCCAGACAGGCCTCCAGTGCTTGCACGGCCACAGCGCCTTCCTGCAGCAAACGACCAATCGCCTGCCCTGCCTCCTTGGGTGAAGCGAAACCCTTGCTTTGCAGCAGCAGTTTTCCTGCGGCATCGACAAATTTGAAATAGAACTGGCCGTCTTTCTCGCGGTATTGCTTGAAGCTGGGCAGGGCCGCTTTGGTTTTCTTGGTTGCGGCTTGGCTTTGGCTGCGCAGGTCGCGCAGACCCACGGCGTGGCGCAATTTGCCAATGAACGGTGTGGCGATCTTGCGGGCCTTGGTAGCTCCGGCGTGAAGCAGGTCTTCGA
>JBJOKU010000260.1:0-3046 GCA_046045925.1 Pseudomonadota bacterium | reverse complement strand
GAAGGAAGTGCGTGCCTGGACCATCCACATCGGTGACACCGCGCCGCAGGCCGCAGGCGTGATCCACGGCGACTTCGAGCGCGGCTTCATCCGTGCCCAGACCATCGCGTTTGACGACTTCATCGCCTTCAAGGGTGAGCAGGGCGCAAAGGATGCGGGCAAGATGCGCGCCGAAGGCAAGGAATACGTCGTGAAAGATGGCGACGTGATGAACTTCCTGTTCAACGTTTGAATCAAGCCAGTCATCAGCAAAACAGACAAGTGCCCCGTGGGTGACGAGATTATGGTGACAGGCGGCTACTGAATCGGGGCGGTTGCAGGCCCGGTCTCAGGGAAATGCCCATTGCAGCAGGGCTGCCGTCATCGTGAGGTAGCGCAGGAATTTGCCAATCGCCATGTACACCACGCAGGGCCAGAAGGGAAACCGCAGCCAGCCGGCCACGGCACAGAGCGGGTCCCCCACGAGGGGCAACCACGACAGCAAACAGGCCTTGGGGCCGAATCGCTCCAGCCATGCCAGGGCCTTGAGATGGGTGTTGGAGTGGCGGTATTGATCTACGGTCTTGTGGGCCCCGTAGCCCATCCACCAATCGACCGCACCGCCCAGCGTGTTGCCAGCGGTGGCAACCAAAATGGCGGGCCAGAAAAGTTCCGGGTTGAGTTTGATGAGACCGAACACGGCGGGCTCGGAGCCCAGTGGCAGCAACGTTGCCGAAATGAAGGACACCACAAACACCGTGGACAGGCCGTATTGGGGCAGAGCCAACAGGGAGAGCAGGGCGTTGATCCAATCGGGCATGGGCTGTCTTGCAGAGTGCGTGGAGCTTGTCAAGCCTCGACTTTAAATCAGGCTAAAAAATATTTCGTTTTTTTTCGTGCGCAAGGCACAGATTTCAATTGCTGAAAAAACAGGCAGGTAAAATCGTGCCTCATTTTTCAGCATCCTGTCTTTCTTCAATCCCCCACACACCATGCGCATCGGCCAGTATGAACTTGCCAACAATGTCTTTGCCGCGCCCATGGCGGGCGTGACGGATCGGCCATTCCGTGTGCTGTGCAAAAAGCTGGGTGCAGGTTATGCGGTGAGTGAGATGGTCACATCGCGCAAAGATTTGTGGGCCAGCCTCAAGACCTCGCGCCGTGCCGACCACACGGGCGAGGCAGCACCGATTGCCGTGCAGATTGCCGGAACCGATGCGCAGATGATGGCCGAGGCCGCCGTCTACAACATCGAGCGTGGTGCGCAGATCATCGACATCAACATGGGCTGCCCCGCCAAGAAGGTGTGCAACAAGTGGGCGGGCTCCGCGCTCATGCAAGACGAAACTCTGGCGCTGCAAATCGTCGAGGCCGTGGTGAATGCTGCCCAGCCTCACGGCGTGCCCGTAACGCTCAAGATGCGCACCGGCTGGTGCGATGCGCAGAAGAATGCGGTCACGATTGCCCGCGCGGCCGAAGCCGCAGGTGTGCAAATGCTCACCGTGCATGGCCGCACGCGCGAGCAGGGCTACAGCGGTTTTGCCGAGTACGACACCATCGCCGCCGTGAAGGCCGCTGTGAGCGTGCCTGTGGTCGCCAATGGCGACATCGACAGCCCCTACAAGGCCCGCGCTGTGCTGGAGCACACCAAGGCCGACGCGGTAATGATTGGCCGAGCCGCGCAGGGCAGGCCGTGGATTTTTCGCGAGGTCGCGCACTATCTGGCCACGGGGCAAACCCTGCCCGAGCCGAGCTACGCAGAGATCAAGCACTTGCTCATTGAGCACCTGCATGAGCACTATGGCCTGTATGGCGAATACAGCGGCGTGCGCACGGCTCGCAAACACATCGGCTGGTATGTGCGCCAACTGCCCGACGGAGAAACCTTCCGCCGCGTGATGAACACACTCGATGCTTGCGAAGCGCAACTGCGCATGGTGGGCGAGTATTTTGATTCGCTGATCAACCAGCAACACGACAAGGCTGCCGCAGCCTGAGCGCTGGAGCCGACGAGGATGACAAAGTGAGCAAACAACAGATCGAAAAATGCGTGCGCGAAAGTCTGGAAGGCTACTTCAAGGACTTGCGCGGCACCGAGCCCGACAACCTGCACGACCTGATGGTGCGAACCGTGGAGAAGCCGCTGCTCGAAGTGGTGATGGCCAAGGCCGACCACAACCAGAGCCTGGCCGCGCAGTGGCTGGGCCTCAACCGCAACACCCTGCGCAAGAAGCTGCTGGAGCACAAACTCATCAAGTGAGGCCGTGCCTGTGCGCGCACCGCATTCCAAGAACCAAACCATTCATCCAGAAAGAACCCCATGACTGTGAAATCCGCACTCATCTCCGTGTCCGACAAGACCGGCATCGTCGAATTCGCTCAAGCCCTGCACCAGCATGGCGTGCGCCTGCTGTCCACTGGCGGCACGGCCAAGTTGCTGGCCGACAAGGGCCTGCCCGTCACCGAAGTGGCACAGGTGACCAACTTCCCCGAGATGCTGGATGGCCGCGTGAAAACCCTGCACCCCAAAGTGCACGGCGGCCTGTTGGCTCGGCGCGAGTTGCCCGAGCACATGGCCGCTTTGAAAGAGCACGGCATCGACACCATCGACCTGCTCGTCGTCAACCTCTACCCCTTTGAAGCCACTGTTGCCAAACCCGGCTGCACGCTGGCCGACGCGATTGAAAACATCGACATCGGCGGCCCGGCCATGGTGCGCTCTGCGGCGAAGAACTGGAAAGACGTGGGCGTGGTCACTTCCGCTGACCAGTACGAAGCGGTGCTGGGCGAACTCAAAGCCAATGGCAAGCTGTCCGACAAGCTGCGCTTTGCCCTGTCTGTGGCCGCGTTCAACCGCATCAGCCAGTACGACGGCGCGATCAGCAACTACCTCTCCAGCGTGAACTTCGAGGCTGAAAAACTCAGCGCTGAACCCGAAGCTTATGTGCCCGAGCGTGCCCAGTTCCCCGCCCAGTTCAACGAGCAGTATGTGAAGGTGCAAGACCTGCGCTACGGCGAAAACAGCCACCAGCAAGCCGCCTGGTACCGCGACCTCGCCCCCGCTGCC
>JBJOKU010000259.1:0-3049 GCA_046045925.1 Pseudomonadota bacterium | reverse complement strand
GCAATGGCGTTGATGCCCGGTTGCAAGGCCGGTTCGTCCACGACATTCTCGATTCGCCGTCCATCGACAAAAACCACGGGTTTGTGTTTGCGAAGGGACTCACGAAACTCATAACCATTCATTAATTTGTTGACCATACTCATAATTAATTGCCTTATCGTCAGATAAATGAACAATGTTTAATTAAATGAATCATGACACAAATTACCGAACGCCAGTCGGAGTTCATGTAACATCTGAGATATGGAAGCAAAACTTCAACGCCAGCAAGCACTTAGCGATGCCAGACGAGAGCTGGTGCTGGATGCCGCCCGTGCTGTTTTTGAAGAGCATGGCATTGACGGAGCCAGTATTCGCGAGATTGCCAAGCGAGCGGGCTACACACCGGGGGCGATTTACACCTACTTTGACAGCAAGGAAGCGATCTACGCGGTCCTGCTGGAGGAGTCTTTGGAGCGTTTGCAAGTCAGTGTGACGAAGGCGAAAGTGCCGAAATCGGCTGCCGAAAACGACACCGAAGCCGCTCTGGCAGCCCGGTCACTGCAAGCCAAGGCAGCAGCCTGGTTTGACTTCTACATGCAAAATCCGCGCGATCTGGATCTGGGTTTTTACATTGCCCACGGCCTGCGCCCGCGTGGCCTCAGCCCCGAACTGAACACCGAACTCAACCGCAAACTCCACGCCGCGCTGGCACCTTGCGAAGCCGCCATGACCGCGCTTGGCCTCAGCCCGGAGGCGGCACTGCGCGAAAACACCGCCCTGTTCGCCCAGGGTGCGGGCCTGCTGCTGTTGCACCACACCGGGCGCATCCGCATGTTCAACCAGAACGGAGCCGAGCTGTTTGCCAAGTACGTGGACGATCTGGTGCTGCGCCTGACAGGAGGTTCACCAAGCCCCGGCAACGATCCCGAAGAAGAATTCAAGCGCCGCCAGTCTGACTTGTTTGGATAATCGGGGCTGTCGCTGACCACGCGGGTAAGGCATCGGGCCAACCCGGACAATTCAAACTGGATACGCCATGCTGCTCGAAGTCAACCGCTCCCAACTCGTCCTGGTGGACTACCAGGGCCGTCTCATGCCCGCCATTCACGAGGGGTCTGCAGTGGTGGCCAATGCCGTCAAACTCGGCAAAATTGCCCAGCTCATGCGCGTGCCAGTGACCGGCACAGAGCAGTGGCCAGAAAAGCTGGGTGAAAACCTGCCTGAAGTCAAAGCCCTCTGCGCGCAAACGCTGGTGAAACTGCACTTTGGTGCCTGCGAAGAAGGCTTGGGCGAAGTGCTCACCGAGGTTGGCACGCCCAAAGCCTCGCCCAACGCCAAGAGCGTGCCCAAGCATCTGCAAAAGCCGCAAGTCAACCAGCGCGACCAGATCATCATTGCCGGTTGCGAGTCCCACGTGTGCCTGCTGCAAACCGCGATTGGCCTGCTCGAAGAAGAGTTCGAGGTGTACGTGGTAACAGACGCCTGCGGTTCACGCAAAGTGGTAGACCGCGATGCGGCGTTTGACCGGCTTGCCGGTGCAGGGGCCGAGCTGGTGACCACTGAAATGGTGGCCTTCGAGTGGATGCGCAGCGCCGATCATCCGCGCTTCAAGGAAGTGCAGGCGCTCATCAAGTAAAGCGAGTGCGGCTGGCAATGTCACCCGACGCTGTTGCCTGAGTCGCCCCGTACCGCAAACCATGGCCAAAGGCAAAAACGCTGCCAAGCCGCAGCAAATGTATCTGGACGAGCTGCTCTTCAGCCAGGGCTTTGGCACGCGCCGCGTGTGCGCAGGGCTGATAGAGCAGGGGCTCATTCAGGTGTGGCAGGGTGATGCTGCGGTTGACGCGCCCGAGGCCGACACTGTGCTCACCGTCAGCGACCCGGCTCAGCCCGATTTGCCTCCTGTGCGAGTTCGTTTGGCGGGCAACGACGCACGCAAAGGCGAGGGGCTTGACTGGCCATACGCCGAGCACGCCTGCATACTGCTGAACAAACCGGCGGGTTACGAATGCAGCCAAAAGCCCGGTGCCTGGCCCAGCATTTACACCCTGCTGCCTGCGCCCCTGCGCCAGCGCCCCCACAAGAACGGCTTGGGCGTGCAGGCCATCGGGCGGCTCGACCAAGACACCACCGGCCTGCTGCTGCTCACCGACGACGGCCAACTCATCCATCGCATGGCCAGCCCCAAGCACCATGTGCCCAAGATTTACCAGGTGGGCTGCAAACACCCGGTCACTCAGGCCATGGTGGGCAAGCTGCTCACAGGCGTGGTGCTCGAAGATGACCCCAGGCCCGTGAAAGCCGCTGCCTGCGAGACCACGGGCGAACTCAGTTTGGCCCTCACGCTCACCGAAGGCAAATACCATCAGGTCAAGCGAATGATTGCGGCAGTGGGTAACCGGGTTGAAACCCTGCACCGCAGCCAGATCGGGCGTATCACTCTGCCCGCAGACCTGCAACCGGGGCAGTGGATGTGGATTGATCCGGCACAAATTTAGTGCGCTGTTTCGGGTTGCATTGCCACGTCACTTTTCGTCAGAAATGACCCCGGGCTGACACTCTGTGCTCCGGTAAGATCAGCAGGTTTATCCCCTCACTGCACTGGAGAAAAATTCATGAGCACCAGCATTCAAACCGTCGGCATCATTGGCGCGGGCACCATGGGCAACGGCATCGCACAGGCTTGCGCACAGAGCGGCCTCAACGTGGTGATGGTGGACATCAATGAAGCCGCCGTCGCCAAGGGCGTGACCACCATCGCAGGCAGCTTTGACCGCCTCATCAAGAAAGAAAAGATGACGGCCGAAGCCAAGGCCGCCGCCATGGCCCGCATCAAGGGCAGCACCAATTACGAAGACTTCAAAGCCGCTCAAATCGTCATTGAAGCCGCCACCGAGAACCCCGACATCAAAGTCAAAATTCTCAAGCAGGTGGATGCGCTGGTCGGCCCCGAGGTCATCATCGCCTCCAATACCTCGTCGATCTCCATCACCAAGCTGGCCGCTGTGACCAGCCGCCCAGACCGTTTCATCGGCATGCACTTCTTCAACCCCGTGCCCATGATGGC
>JBJOKU010000258.1:0-3050 GCA_046045925.1 Pseudomonadota bacterium | reverse complement strand
GCCTATGCAGTGCAGCTCGCCGCGCGCCAGCGCGGGCTTGAGCATGTTGCCGGCGTCCATCGCGCCTTCGGCCTTGCCGGCGCCCACCATGGTGTGCAGCTCGTCGATGAACAGGATGATGCGGCCCTCGTCCTGGGCCACTTCCTTCAGCACCGCCTTCAGCCGCTCTTCGAATTCACCCCGGTACTTGGCACCGGCCAGCAGGCCGGCCATGTCCAGCACCAGCACCTTCTTGTCCTTCAGGGTGTCGGGCACCTCGCCGGCCACGATGCGCTGGGCCAGGCCCTCGACGATGGCGGTCTTGCCCACGCCGGGCTCGCCAATCAGCACCGGGTTGTTCTTGCTGCGGCGCTGCAAAACCTGGATGGCACGGCGAATTTCGTCGTCGCGGCCAATCACCGGGTCGAGCTTGCCCAAGCGGGCGCGTTCGGTGAGATCCAGACAGTATTTCTTCAGCGCCTCGCGCTGGCCTTCGGCTTCTGCGCTGTTGACGCTTTGCCCGCCGCGCACGGCTGCAATGGCGGCTTCGAGCGATTTGCGGGTGAGGCCGTTTTCTTTGGCCAGTTTGCCCACATCGCCCTTGGCATCAGCCACAGCCAGCAAGAACAGTTCGCTGGCGATGAACTGGTCGCCCCGCTTGATGCTTTCCTTCTCGGCAGCCTGCATCAGATTGGCAGTGTCGCGGCTGACCTGCACGCCTTCAGTGCCCTGCACCGTGGGCAGCTTCTGGATGGCCGCCTCAGCCGCCAGCAGCAAGCCCTGCGTGTTCACGCCCGCACGGGCCAGCAGGGGCTTGGGGCCGTCGTCCTGGCGCAGCATGGCGGCGAGCACATGCACTGGCTCAATGTAGGCGTGGTCGTTGCCCAGCGCGAGGCTTTGGGCGTCGGCCAGGGCCTCCTGGAATTTGGTGGTGAATTTATCGATCCTCACTGCGAATCCTTCAGCAAAAGTTCAAACTGACAGACAATTGGGGGCACAAACTCATTTGTCAAGATCATGTCCATTCGTCAACTCAATGTCTCTTATGTGCAGGAACAAGACCGGATCCTGCTGCGCGTGAGCACAAGCCGCAATGAGGAATTGAGCATCTGGCTGACCCGCTACCTGCTACTGAGGTTTTTGCCTGAGCTCGACAAAGTCATCGCCGAGCTCGCCGCCAAGTCAGAGCCCAAGTTGGCTTCAACCGATCCGCTCAGCAAGCAGATGCTGGCCGAGTTCCAGAAAGAAGAGAATCTGAAATCAACCGATTTCAAATCTCCATATCAGCATGATCAGCTCACGCCCCTGCTGGAAGGCCAACCGCTTCTGGTAACCCAGGTTGGCATGTCGATTGGTGAAAAAAACACGCTCGCACTGGCCTTGACCGAAACTCTGCAAGGCAAGCAGCGCAAAGCCGAGATCAAGCTCAACGAACAGCTTTATCACGGACTCGCGAGCATGCTGCGCCAAGGCATGAGCAAGGCCAACTGGCTTGGTGGCACGACCGAAGCTGACAAATCACCGGCCATTGCCCCCGCCAACCGACCGCAATATCTCAACTAAGACCGGTTCACGCTGCGTTGGCAGTATCTAGACACGATTGGGCAAATCCAGCCCCCAGCGCTTGAGGGCATCATCATCGGCCACTCGGGCATCCACCCACTTGCCGCCTTCCGAAGAAGCTTCTTTTTTCCAGAACGGAGCCTGTGTTTTCAAGTAGTCCATCAGGAATTCGCAGGCCTGGAAGCTTTGCCCACGGTGGGCAGAACTTACAGCGACCATCACAATCTGGTCACCCAATGCAAGCACGCCCACCCGGTGAATGATGGATACACCCACAATGTCGAAGCGCCTTCTGGCAGCCTCAACCATCCCTGCGATGGCACGCTCGGTCATGCCCGGGTAATGCTCCAGCTCCAGCGATTGCACATCTTGCACATCGCCCCTGTCGCGCACGGCTCCGACAAAACAACACACCGCACCCACGCCCGACTGCCCTTGGCGCAGGGCCGTCAATTCATCTGTGACATTGAAGTCTCCGGTCTGGATGCTGATCTTGTCCATGCCGGGTCAGCCTCCTGTCACGGGTGGAAAAAAGGCCACCTCTGCGCCCGCAGGCAATGGCGCATCCTCGTTTTGCATCACCTGATTGACCGCGCACCGCAGCAGCTTTTCACGTGAAAGGGCCTCTGCGTAGGCCCCACCGCGTGCAATCAACTCGTCACGCAATTGCCCCGCCGAAACAGACTGCGTGAGGTACTCCTCGTGCCCATGACCAATCCGCTCCCGCAGTGAGGCAAAAAAACGCAGAGTGACCTTGTTGCTCATGGCAGTAAATCCTTCCAGCTCACCCAGCGCACAATATCGCCCTTGGCAATGGTCTGCAAGGGCGGGTTGTCCACCAAGCCCTCGGCCCACACCACGGAGGCAAGCACGCCCGAACTCTGGTTGGCAAAACGTTCCAGCCCGTTCGCGCCCTGGCGCACGCGCAGGAACTCGCGACGGCGATCGGGCTTGGGCCAGTCGAAATCGGCCACAGCTTCGCGCAGGGGCAGCCCCGCGTCTGCGCGGCCTTGCAGGGCCAGCAGGAAGGGGCGCACCAGCACCAGAAACGTCACCCAGCTCGCCACCGGGTTGCCGGGCAGGCCCATGAAGTGGCAAACCCCATCCGTTTGCCCGCTCGGCCCCGTGCTGCGGCGCACATGGCCAAAGGCGAAGGGTTTGCCAGGTTTGATGTTCAGCGCCCAGAGCGAGCGCGCCCCCAGCGCCTCGATGGCCGGTTTCACATGGTCTTCTTCACCCACGCTCACGCCGCCCGTGCTGACGATCAAGTCGTTGGACTGCGCCGCCCGCTGCAAGGCTTGCATCGTGGCCTCACGGTCGTCCGGGATGATGCCGAGGTCTTGCACCTCGCAGCCCAGTCGTTGCAGCAAGGCGCGCAGGAAGAAGCGGTTGGAGTTGTAGATCGCGTCGGGCTTGAGGCGGGCCATGTCTTCAGGAGCCACCTCGCCGGGCATCACCAGTTCGTCACCCGTAGAGATCAGCGCCACGCGGGGCTTGGCCCGCACAGG
>JBJOKU010000257.1:0-3055 GCA_046045925.1 Pseudomonadota bacterium | reverse complement strand
GCCCGACGCGCCTTTTTGCAGCTCGGCGCTCAGGGCATGTTTGCCCCCCGCATTTTCGAGCCCGGTGATGAGCTGGGAGAGCGCACGCCACGAGGCTTGCGTGTGCCCTGCGAGGCTCTTTGTGTCCTTGGGTGCATGGGCACTCAGGTCGTGGTCACAGGTCATGACCATTTCACCGATCATGCCTTGCAGGCCCATGCGCTGGCCATCCTCGGGGCTGAAGATGCGAACGCCATGCGCGGCCAGGTCACGAATCTCTTCCGGCACGATCACGCCGCCGCCGCCGCCAAACACCTTGATGTGTTCGCCGCCCCGCTCCTTGAGCAGCTGCACCATGTATTTGAAATACTCGACGTGGCCGCCCTGGTAGCTTGACACGGCGATGCCCTGCACGTCTTCATTGAGCGCGGCGGTCACCACCTCGTCCACGGAGCGGTTGTGGCCGAGATGGATCACCTCGGTGCCCATGCCTTGCAAGATGCGCCGCATGATGTTGATGGATGCGTCGTGCCCGTCAAACAGTGACGCAGCAGTAACGAACCGCACCTTGTTCTTGGGCTTGTAGTTGGCGAGGGCCTTGTGGTCGGCGGACAGGTCGGTCATGGGGATGTCTCCTATGGAATCCCGCAAGGATAATTTACGTTGACGTAAACGTCAATCAGTGTCGCCATAGAGTCTTTTCGGCGACAGTTCAACCCCTAGCCGCTTACCCTTGCTTGGGCCTTTGCACCCATCTGGCCAGCACCATGCCCGCCAGCATGCAGATCGTGAAGACCAATGCATCCAGTCCGCCGTAGATCACCGATGCCAACGCTGGCCCGGGGCAATAGCCAGCCAGGCCCCAACCCGCACCAAACATCACGGCCCCCAGTACCAAGGGCGCATCGATATCCTTGCGCGATGGCAGTTCGAATTTGTCTGCGTGCCAAGGCTTGAGCTGACTCTTTGGTGTGAGCTGAAATCCTGCCACCGTCACCATCAGTGCCCCCGCCATCACCAGCGCCAGGCTGGGGTCCCATCCATCCGCCACCCAGGGCTTGACCCCTTTTGCCAGTGCGGTTACATCCAGAAAACCCAACACCACACCGGGTTGACTCATACCCGAGATCACCAGGCCCAGTGCAAACACCAAGCCCGCCGTCAATGCACTGACCAAGGCTGCCATCGATATCCGTTTTGCGCTCATATTCGTGCTCACTTTGACAAGACGGCCAGCAATACGCCAGTCGCCATGAAGGCAATCACCGACACCAGCGAACGCGCAGACAGCCGCCCCAGACCACACACACCGTGGCCACTTGTGCATCCAGACCCCCATACGGTGCCGAAGCCCACCAGCAAACCTGCTAGCGCCAGCAATACCGGCGATCGCATGGCTTGTGCTGGCGTTTGCAATAGCCAAGCAAACAAGGCACCGCCCACCACCAGCCCTGCAATAAAGGCCCAACGCCACTCGCTGCCTTTTTCGCCCATCAGCGCAGACGAAGCAATCCCGCTGATTCCGGTCACACGCCCCAAAGCAGCCAGAACAAGCCAACTGGCCAGACCAATCAACACACCACCAATCAGGGGTTTCAAAATCGCGCCCGCTCCGATATCCATTCGGCACTCCTGCAAGATTATGGAATCAACAATATACTATGGGGAGTATATTAACACGGAACAAGCCATGAGCAAAATCAGAGACCCCGCCAAGAAAAAGGCCCTTTGCGCCCGACTGGCCCGGATAGAGGGGCAGTTGCGTGGCATCCAGCGCCTCGTTGAATCCGATGCCGATTGCCACTCGATTGCCCAGCAACTGAGCGCGGCCCGCAAGGCCCTCGACAAGTCCTTCTACACCATGGTGGCCTGCATGATTGAGCAAGGCGACCAAGACCCGCAAACCATTGCCCAAACCCTTTCCAAATTTGCCTGAAGGAGCACAGCATGAATTCCCCCATCCAGCTTTTCGACCCCACCAGTTCCACATATACATACATCCTGTGGGACGAAACTTCCCGCGATGCCCTGATCATCGACCCCGTCGATACCCAAGTGCAGCGCGATATAGGCGTGGTTCAGTCGCTGGGCCTGCGTCTGATCTGGTCTGTTGAAACACATGCCCATGCAGACCACATCACCAGTTCGGGCGCACTGGCGGAGCACCTGGCTGTGCAAACGGCTGCACCTGCGGGCTGCGGCATCGGCACCGCCTCAACCCAGTTGCAGCATGGTGATGTTCTGCGTTTCGGCAATGAGGAACTCAAAGCACTGCACACGCCCGGACACACCTCCGGCTCGATGAGTTTCGTTTGGCGTGATCACGTGTTTACGGGCGATACCCTGCTCATTAACGGCTGTGGGCGTACCGACTTTCAATCGGGCAGCAACGAGGCCATGTACCACAGCCTGACCGAGGTGCTGTTCAAGCTGCCGGACAACACAAGCGTTTGGCCTGGCCATGACTATCACGGCAAGACATCAAGCACGATTGGCCATGAAAAAGCACACAACCCCCGTGTTGCAGGCAAGTCATTCGAAGAATTTGCCAGGATCATGGACGAGTTGCATCTGCCCAAACCCAAACTGATTGATGTTGCCGTACCTGCCAATCTCATTTCAGGCCTGCACCATGAAGCAGGCTCCGTTCAACTGACTGGAACCACCGACCAAACCGGGCGCGGCTACGCCGGAGACATTTCGCCCCAACTCGCATGGGAATGGGCCAATGCGGGTCGCGCCATTCTGATCGACATCCGCACCGATGCCGAGCGTGCATGGGTTGGGTTCGTCCCGGGCGTGCCCGCGCTGGAGTGGAAACACTGGCCTGGCATGGCCATCAACCCCCACTTTGATGAGGCTCTTCGAAAGATTGCGCCTGCCGGTGCCAGTCTGCTGTTCTTGTGCCGGTCTGGCATTCGATCTGTTGCAGCAGCACAACGTGCGCAAAGCCTCGGCTACTCCGCTTACAACATCCTGGAAGGTTTTGAAGGGGACCCTGATGTCCACGCCCACAGAGGGAGCCGGGGCGGCTGGCGCTATCGAGGCCTGCCCTGGGCGCAAAATTGATACATCT
>JBJOKU010000256.1:0-3056 GCA_046045925.1 Pseudomonadota bacterium | reverse complement strand
GGCATTCGGGTACATGAAAAAGCCGAGTTTCTCGCCTTTGCTGCCTGGCAACTGGACATCGTGTGCGGTGTTGAAAGCCAACCAGTTGCCTTCCCATCCGCCAAACAGGGCTTTGTTCACAGGGGCCACCACAGGGTGTTGCGTGGTCTTGACCCATTCGGGCGTTTCCAGGCGCATGACTTTTCCCACATCCGCCGGGTCCATGCCTACCCAGCCATATCCGGCCAGGAAGACCTCGGCACGGCAGTGCTGGGCGCTCTTGAGGTTGACGGGATTGCCCGACAACTCCTTGTAGCCGAATGCACTGGGTACCAGGCGGATGCCGTACACATCGCGGGCCGGCACACCCGCCGCGCGGCAGAGGCCGACAAACAAGGCATTGATGTCGCCGCACTTGCCACCCATGTTGCCGGTTTCGAGCATTTCGGCAATGTCGCCCTTGCCGCAACCGCGCACCTTGGGCTCGCGGTAGGTGTTGGCAACCACCCAGTCGTAGATGGCTCGGGCTTTTTCGTGGTCGGCACGGATGCCCTTGGTGATTTCACTCGCCGTTTTGCCCACGATGCCATCGGTGGGCATCAGCTCGGTGGGTGCCAGCCAGGCTTTCAGGGTGCTGGCATCTTCTTTGACCGCAGACTTCTGGTCCCAGCGGGTGGCCCGGTTTTGGGCCATGATTTCGCTGGATACCTGTACAAAGGGCTGGGCCACACCGGCAGCGAACTGCACATGCAGCATGCGGGCTCCGTACTTGCCGTCGCTGGTGACGCGGGCAGACCCGTTGGTTTCGTAACGGTCATCGACCGTGCGCTGGTAGTCCGAAGTCACCGAGGGCAAAGGCAACCACACTTGGGTGGCTCCCTCGGGTTTGAGGATTTCCACCCTGGTCGTCATTTCGAACCGGCGCCAATTGCCCGGCTGTGGATCAAAAGGCAAACGCGTCTTGGCCGTTTGAGCACTGGCCAAGGCAGCGTGACCGCCTAGAGAGGCCGCAGCACCAGCAGCGAGGACGGATTGGGTGAATTGGCGACGTGAAATCGGGGGGATCATTCTGGAATCTCCTTCAATGGGGGGGTGTGAACTGCGGTGCCCGCTGGAGGCCATGCCGCAGCTTGGTCAGCAGAATAACCCGGAACGATTAATCCTTGAGTTTGAGTAGGGTTTGCGCCTTTGCGGATGCCCAGTCCAGCTCGCCCACCACGGTATGGATTGGTCGCCCTTGCGGATCAATCACCAGCGTACTGGGGAAAGTCCTGACACCCACGGCCTTGGCGGCTGAACCATCCGCATCGCGCAACCATTCAAGTTGCAAACCGCTGCTGGCCGCAAATTGTTCGATGCGGGCAGCCCCCTCCTTGTAGTTCACCGGCAGCACCATCACCTGTGTGCCATGCATTTCTTGCAGCAAGGCCAGGCTTGGCATTTCGCTGCGGCAGGGTTCACACCAGGTGGCCCAGAAATTGAGCACCAGCGTTCGCCCCCGGTAAGCATCCAGACTGACGGGCTTGCCCGAGAGCGTATGCAACTGCATGGCAGGCAAGGGCTTGCCAGCCTCCCATGGGCGCACCATGTGCTGGGCCTGGGCCAGAAGCAAGTGGCCTCCGAGAATCAGGACTGTCAAGCAGGCCCGGAGCCAGCCAGCGCGGCAAGATGTCATGCGGCCTTGGCCTTGGGCAGGCGGCCCATCACGTAGAACTCGGGGTTGGGCATCATGCCGCTGAAGCTGGCCATGCGGTTGGACAGGCCAAAGAAGGTTGTGATGGCGGCGATGTCCCACGCATCTTCGTCGCTGAAGCCGTGGGCGTGCAGGGCGGCCAAATCGGCCTCTTCAATCTCGTCGGAGTGCTGGCAAACCTTCATGGCGAAGTCGAGCATGGCGCGCTGGCGCGGCGTGATGTCGGCTTTGCGGTAATTCACGGCCACCTGATCGGCCACCAGCGGTTTTTTCTCATAGATGCGCAAGATCGCGCCGTGCGCCACCACGCAATACAGGCAGTTGTTGGCCGCGCTGGTGGTGGTGACAATCATTTCGCGGTCGCCCTTGGTCAGGCCGCTTTCGCGCCCCACCGATTCGGGCACCATCAGCGCATCGTGATAGGCAAAGAACGCACGCCACTCGGCGGGGCGGCGTGCCAGTGCCAAAAACACATTGGGCACAAATCCGGCTTTTTCTTGCACTTCCAGCACCTTGGCACGGATGTCCTCGGGCAGGTCCTTGATTTCGGGGGCGGGGTAGCGTGTAGTCATCCTGCCAGTTTACCCAGAGTGCAAAAGCCGTTGCATCTGCGCGGCTACAGAGACAGCCTTACCCGGCCATCAACCGGTGCACCAGGTCTGCCGTGGTGTGCGCGCCGTACTTGCGCATGAGGCGGGCGCGGTAGATTTCCACCGTGCGGTGACTGATGCCCAGCTCACGGGCCATTTGCTTGGAGGTCTTGCCTTCAATGACGAAGGTGGCCACTTCTCGCTCACGGGCTGTGAGGTCGGTGCGGGCGGCGCGTACGGCGCTCAAGTCTTCAAAGCTCCAGATGCCCGCCTCGTGGGGCGACTGCGGGTTGAGCGCGCGCCCGGTCACGTGGCACCAGAACAGCTCACCGCTGCTGCGCTTCATCAGGCGCTCGTCGGCATAACGGCCAGCCCGGTTGAGGATGGGCGCAATGCGTTCGCCCGTGCGTTCGTATTCATCTGCGCTGGGGTAGAGCATCTGGAAGCTCTGGCCCAGCAGGGCTTCACGAGAATGGCCGAACATCTCGCACAGCGCTGTGTTGCAGTCCACCATCTGGCGATTGCGCGAGAGCGCCAAGCCAACCGGGGCCAGCTCGAAGGCCAGACGGTAATCAATCTCTTGTGTCATGCGATCTTCACTCCCTTTGTGCAAACTTGCCTGATGCGGGACAAGCCTCGCATTAACCCTTACGAAACACTACGTATAAAAGTACGTAGTATCGTACACCTTTTCCATTGATACACAGGAGCCATCCCCGTGAACAAGATTTACCCCTCCGCCGCCGAAGCCTTGAAGGGCATCGTGCGTGACGGTCAACTCATCGCCGTGGGCG
>JBJOKU010000255.1:0-3078 GCA_046045925.1 Pseudomonadota bacterium | reverse complement strand
CTTGAGCTCGGCCTCGTTGAGTTTTTGCCCCTGCTTGAACTCGAAGGTGTAGGCCGCCAGAAAGCTGGGCGGGGCCACGCGGTAGAGCGCGGTGGTCGCAGGGATGAGCACCACGTCCGTCTCGCGCTGCACGATCTTCCAGAGCGTGGCCAGGCGCTCGGAGATGAGGTCCTGGTGCGGGCTGAAGGTGTCGTAGGGCAGGGTTTCCCAGTCGGGGAACTGGGTGATGCGCAGGCCCGGCTGGAAGAACGCGATCTCGTCGGCCAGACGCTGCGAGTCGAGCGCACTGGCGCAGAAGATGGCGGTGATGCGCGAGGCGGCTTTTTCGCGCAGGGCGAGTTCGCTGATGTACAGGGCATCGGCCCCCGCGCTCATGAGGGGCTGAGTGTAGCGTTTGCCGGTGACGAGTTTGGGCAGTTCCATCGGTGTTTTGTGAGCAGAAAAGCGGCAACACCCCGCGCCCGAAAAAGGGGAGGGGTGTGAGTGATGTCCGGGATTTTAGAATGGGGCTTTTCGAATGCCCGCAATGACCCCCACGCAACCCGCCTTTCATGCCCTCATACCCGCTGCCGGGGTGGGTGCACGCGCGGGGGGCAACCGGCCCAAGCAGTACCAAACCTTGCATGGCAAGACCCTGCTGGAGCACACGCTCGCCGCCTTTGCCAAAGTGCAGGGCCTGGCCAGCCTGACGGTGGTGGTGAGCGAGGGCGACGGCTATGTGGACGAGGTGCTCTCCCACGTGGCTGCAACTGTGCCCATGCAGCGCCGTTTTTGCGGCGGGGCCACGCGGGCGCAGAGTGTGTTGAACGGCCTGAACGATTTGCTCGCCACCCACAACGCCCGCCTGAGCGACTGGGTGCTGGTGCACGATGCTGCACGCTGCATGGTGCAGCCTTGGCAGATTGAGTTCTTGATGACCGAGTGCGCCACCGACGATGTGGGCGGCCTGCTTGCCGTGCCTCTGGCCGACACCTTGAAGCGTGCCGACGCGGGCCGCAGTGTCGAGACCGTGCACCGCGCCGACAAGTGGCTGGCGCAAACGCCGCAGATGTTCCGCCTGGGCGTGCTGCGCGATGCACTCATGGCTGCTGGCGACGACGTGACCGACGAGGCCAGCGCCATCGAGATGCTGGGCCTCAACCCCAAGCTGGTGCTGGGCAGCCCCGACAATTTCAAGATCACCTGGCCTGAGGACTTCGTCATCGCCGAAGCCCTGCTGCATGCCAGAGCGAAGGACAAGACATGAACATTCGAGTGGGTGAAGGCTGGGACGTGCATGCGCTCGTGCCGGGCCGCAAGCTCATGCTGGGCGGCGTGCACGTTCCGCACACGCATGGCCTGCTGGGGCATTCCGATGCGGATGCGCTGCTGCACGCCATCACCGACGCACTGATTGGCGCGGCAGGCTTGGGCGACATTGGCACGCTCTTCCCCGACACCGATGCGCAGTACAAGGGTGCAGACTCGTGGGTGCTGCTGCAAGCGGCGGCGCAGCGGGTGCAAGCGGCGGGTTGGCGCGTGGGCAATGTGGATTGCACTGTGGTGGCGCAAGCGCCCAAGCTGGCGGCCTGCAAGGCGCAAATGGCTGCACGCATCGCGTCGGCCTTGGGCGTTGAAGTGGCTCAGGTGAATGTGAAGGCCAAAACGGCTGAGAAGCTCGGCCCTGTGGGGCAGGGGCAGAGCATCGAAGCGCGGGCTGTTGTACTTTTGAAAGGGAAATGATGTTTGGACTGTTCAAGGCCGGACCGGCTGATGAGTTTGGCAAGGAGTTGGCAGCGTTTTTCATGGAGCGTTTCAAGGCTCTGGAATACGTTTCGCAAAAGAAGCACGCAGAGAAAGTCAACGAAATTCTTTCCAAAATGGGCTTGAAGGTGGACAAGTTCAAGCAGGAAGAAAAACCGGGCGTTTTGCAGAAGGCCAAGCTCGCCAATTCCTTTCGCTGGGCGCTGCACGATGCGGGCCTCGAGAAGGCCCAGCTCGAAGAACTGGTGGCTTGGCTGACACGCAAGATGGGTTGACATGGGACTGCTGGACAAACTCTTTGGCGGCAAGCAAACGGCTGAACCTGCGCCTCCCAGACAGGAGGATGTGGCCGATCTGCTGTCCAAGGCCAATGCCTGTATCGATAAAGGCGACTTTGCCGAGGCGGCCCGCATTCTGGAGAACGTCAAACGTGTGCAGCCGCAGCGGGTGTCGGCCCGCGTGAACTATGCGTATTGCCTGCTCAACCTCGACAGGCGTTTGCAGGCGCAAGATGAACTGCAAGCCTGTCTGGAGCTGGAACCCAAGAACATAGATGCCCTGTACATGCTCTCAGGTCTTCAAGCTGAAGACCAGGACTGGCTGTCGGTTTCCAGGCACTTGCAAACCCTGCTGCAAGTGAAGCCGGACTTTGCCTTTGCCTACCCCGACTTGGCCAAGGCCCTGTTCCATCTGGGCGAGTACACGCAGGCGCTGGACATCAGCAACGCAGGCTTGAAGCAGCAACCGCAGGACATGGCGCTCTTGCTCGGCAAGGGAAACATCCACTTCGCCCGCTACGACCTCGACGAAGCGATGGCGTGTTTTGATGAGGTGCTCAAGCAGCAACCGGACAATTTGCAGGCAATCCACAACAAGGCGCTTGTGTTTGACCGACTGGATCAGCCCCAAAAAGCGTTGGAGTTTTCCGAGCAGGCATACACCAAAACGCCCAGCGATTTGGCCTTCCTGAGCACTTACGCCCGCTGTCTGGTGCGGGTGGGCCGTGTTGAGGAAGGGCGCTTTCTGGTGGATCAAGGCTTGGGGAAATATCCGGCCAATCCCGATCTCCTGCTGAGTGCCGCCACGTACTATGACATCGAGGGTAATCACGAAGAGGCCATCATTTATCTGGATCGCTTGCTGTCAAAAAATCCGCGCCATCTGGAGGCCTTGCAGCACAAGAATCTGGCTCTGTATTCATTGCGTTCTTACCAGGCAGCTGTGGCATGCGCGCGCAAGGCCATTGAGTACCACCCCAATGCTGCCATTTGCTGGAATTTATTAGGCAGTTCGCTGCACAAGCAGGGGTACATGGAAGAGGCCGAATCGGCCTAT
>JBJOKU010000254.1:0-3083 GCA_046045925.1 Pseudomonadota bacterium | reverse complement strand
GCCGAAGTGCGAAAGATGTAACTCTTCTCGGGCAGGTACTGGCGGGTGATGGGCGATCCCGTTGAGCACGGCACGATGAGCGGAATCTGCGCCTCTTGGTACACCGCCAGCGACTTGAGCGCCACGCCGGTATTGCAAAAACCCAGCACGGCGATCACGCCTTCCTTGGCCAGCTCCTGCGACATGCGCAGCCCCAGCTCGGGGTTGGCTTGGTCGTCTTTCACCACCAACTCCAGTTTGCGGCCGAGATAGCCACCAATGGCGTTGATCTCGTCGGCAGCGAGCCGGATGCCGTTGAGCATGGGCACGCCGAAGTCGGCAGAGGGCCCGCTGAAAGGGCCGATCACGCCAATCTTGAGGGTCTGCGCCTGCAAGCCGCTGCCAAGGGCAATCAGGCACAAGAGCACGAAAAATCTGCAAAAGGTACGGATCATGTGGTTCTCCGTTGCGGGGTTTGGGGTCGGGTGGATTCTGGGCAAAGGGGTGTCGCACAGGTGATGGGGCTAACCCTGAAAACCCGGCCATCGTCAGCGATAAGTCAGCGCGCTTACAGGCCTCCAGCTTGTTGAAAGCCTGCGCCGGATAGCATTGGCGTTTTGCACGCTGCCCACTTGCACCCCCATGCCCACCAACGCCAGCCCCCACCCCGCCCTTGCCGCAGACACCATCGAAAAGCCCCTGCTCGAAGACATCCGCCTTCTGGGCCGCCTGCTCGGCGACGTGGTGCGCGAACACGAGGGCGACGAGGTGTACGCCCTCGTCGAATCCATCCGCAAGATGGCCGTCACCTTCCACCGCCACAACGACCAGAGCAGCGACACCAAGCTCAAGAAGCTGCTGGCCGAGCTACCCACGGCGCAGACGGTACGCGTGATCCGCGCATTCACCTACTTTGTGCATCTGGTCAATCTGGCTGAAGACCGGCAGGTCATCCGCGTGGCGCTGGCCAAAGAGCGTGCTGGCGTGATGAACGACGGCAGCCTCGATGCCGCCCTCTCACGCCTGCGCTGGTCGGGCGTGAAGCGCGAAACCGTGGCCACCACCCTGCGCGACGCGCACATCAGCCCGGTGCTCACCGCCCACCCTACCGAAGTGCAGCGCACCAGCATCCTCGACGCCGAAAAGGCCATCTCCCAGTTGCTGGCCGAGCGCGACGACATCCAGCGCCGCAGCCTCACGCTGGGCGGCAAGCGCTCACAAAAAGACGTGGTGTACGAGCGCGAAGCCGCCGCCAACGCCGCGCAGATCAAGTCACGCATCGTGCAGTTGTGGCAAACGCGCCTGCTGCGCTACAGCAAGCTCAGTGTGGACAACGAGATCCAGAACGCGCTCACCTTCTACGAGAGCACCTTCTTGCAGGCGATTCCGCAAATCTTCCTGCGGCTCGAAGAAGAGCTGGGTGCCAGTGAGCTGGGGCGCTTCTTCAGCATGGGCCACTGGATGGGTGGCGACCGCGACGGCAACCCCAACGTGAACGCGCAAACGCTCGAACTCGCGCTGCGCTCGCAATGCGATCTCGTGCTGCGCCACTACCTCACCGAGCTGTACTGGCTGGGCAGCGAGCTGTCCATCTCGGCCATGCTCAACCAGCCCTCGGCCAGCTTGCAGGCGCTCGCAGACGCATCGCCCGACCAGAGCCGCCACCGGCTCGACGAGCCCTACCGCCGCGCCATCAATGGCATGTACGCCCGCCTCGCCGCCACGTTGCGCGAGCGCACGGGCGGCGTGGCGGCGCGTCACGTGGTGGAGCCGCAAAACCCCTACGCGAGTGCCGCCGAACTGCTGGCCGATCTGCGCACCATCGAGGCCTCGCTGCACGAGCATCACGCGCAAGTGCTGGCCCGCCAGCGCCTGCATCCGCTCATCCGCGCGGTGGAGGTGTTTGGCTTTCACCTCGCCACCATCGACCTGCGGCAAAGCTCCGACGTGCACGAGCAAGTGGTGAGCGAACTGCTCGCCGCCGCCGACCTCTGCCCCGACTATTCGCGACTTGCCGAAGCTCAGCGCGTAAAGCTGCTCACCCAGTTGCTCAACGAGCCGCGCCGCCTGCATGTGCCCTCGCACAGCTATTCAGAGCTGGCGCAAGGCGAGCTGGCCATTTTCGACATGGCGCGGCGCATGCTGGCAGCCTTTGGTGAACAGGCTGTGCGCCAGTACATCGTGAGCCACACCGAAACCGTGAGCGACTTGCTCGAAGTGCTGGTGCTGCAAAAAGAGGCCGGGCTCTTTACCGGTACGCTGCAACGCGATGGCCGCATGGGCCTGGTGGTGGTGCCGCTGTTTGAGACCATTGCCGACCTGCAAGCCAGCACGACCATCATGCAGGCCTACTACCGCATTGCCGGGTTGGCGCAAACGGTGCTGCGCTCGGGGGCCAGCCAGGAAATCATGCTCGGCTACTCCGACAGCAACAAAGACGGCGGCATCTTCACCAGCAACTGGGAGCTGTACAAAGCCGAAGTGGCACTCGTCAAACTGTTCGACGAATTGCCCTCGCAGCTCATCTTGCCCAGAGCCATCAAGCTGCGCCTGTTTCATGGCCGGGGCGGCACGGTGGGCCGGGGCGGCGGCTCCAGCTATCAGGCCATCTTGGCGCAACCGGCGGGCACCATCCGCGGGCAGATCAGGCTCACCGAGCAAGGCGAAGTGATTTCGTCGAAATACGCCAACCCCGAGATCGGGCGGCGCAATCTGGAGACGCTCATCTCGGCCACGCTCGAAGCCAGCCTGTTGCACCCCGGCAAGCCCGTGCGCAAGGGCTTCTTGGAAGTGGCCGAAGCCCTCTCGGGCCACAGCATGGCGGCCTACCGCTCGCTGGTGTACGAGACCAAGGGCTTTGCCGATTACTTCTTCACGGGCACGCCCATCCGCGAGATCGCGCAGCTCAACATCGGCTCTCGTCCGGCCTCGCGCAAGGCCAGCCAGCGCATCGAAGATTTGCGCGCCATTCCCTGGGGGTTCAGTTGGGGCCAAAGCCGCATCAACCTCACCGGCTGGTATGGCTTTGGCGCAGCAGTAGAAGCGTGGCTCGCCAGCCTTGAAGCAGGCAAGCGTGCCCAGGGTTTGCAGACCCTGCAACAGAT
>JBJOKU010000253.1:0-3086 GCA_046045925.1 Pseudomonadota bacterium | reverse complement strand
GCAATGGCAGATTGACGAAGTGGCCAAGCTCGCCCCCGGCGAACACGAGTGGGACGAGTTGCAGCAAGAGCACTCGCGCCACGCCAACGCGCAGGCGCTGATTGACGCCGCCCAACTGGGCTGGCAAGCGCTGAGCGAAGACGAGTCCAGCGCGCTCACGCAGGTGGGCCGCGCACAGCAGGCCATGCAGAGTCTGGCCGACATCGAGCCCGAGTTCGCGCAGCACCTGCTCACGCTGGAGAGCGTGAACGCGCAACTCGAAGACCTTGGCCACAGCCTCGGCGCCTATCTGCGCAAGACCGAGCCCGACCCTCAGCGCTTGCAAGAGCTGGATGCTCGTCTGAGCCTGTGGGTGAGCCTCGCCCGCCGCTACAAGCGCCAGCCCTCCGAACTGTTTGCCCTGTGGTCGCAGTGGAAAGCCGAGCTGGCACAACTCGATGCGGCCGCCGACCTGGCCGCGCTTGAGAAAGCTGCCACCGCCGCAGAAAAAACATTCCGCCAAGCCGCGCAGGTGGTTTCCAAATCGCGCCACGCTGCCGCGCCCCGGCTGGGCAGCGCCGTCACGCAAGCCATGCAGACGCTGGGCATGCAGGGCGGGCAGTTCGTGGTGCAGTTGGATGCACTGGATGCGCCCGGCAGCTTCGGGCTGGAAGACGTGCAGTTCCTGGTGGCGGGCCACGCCGGCACCACGCCACGGCCCATCGGCAAGGTGGCCTCGGGCGGCGAACTCTCGCGCATTGCGCTGGCCATTGCCGTATGCACCAGCGAACTCGGGCAAGCGCCCACGCTGATTTTTGACGAGGTGGATTCGGGCATTGGCGGGGCCACCGCCGAAACCGTGGGCCGCCTGATGAAGCAGCTCGGCCACAAGCGGCAAGTGCTGGCGGTCACGCACCTGCCGCAAGTGGCGGCCTGCGCCGACCACCATTTGTTGGTGAGCAAGCAACAAAACAACACTGGCACAAACATTCGCACGACATCCCGGGTTGAGTGGGTGGACGGCGAGTCACGAGTGGCAGAAATCGCGAGAATGCTGGGAGGCGAGCGCCTGAGCGGCGCCAGCCTCAGCCACGCCAAGGAAATGCTCTCCTCATGAACGCCTCTAGTTCTGCCATTGAAGTGGTCATCATCACCGGCATGTCGGGCTCCGGCAAGTCGGTGGCCATTCATGCGCTCGAAGACGAAGGCTACTACTGCGTGGACAACCTGCCCCCCGAGCTGGTGCTGTCGTTCGTCACACTGGAGCGCACGCAGGGCACGGCGCGTGTGGCCGTGGCGGTGGATGTGCGCAGCGCCGACTCGCTGCACCTGCTGCCTGGGCACATCAAGCAGCTTCGCGGCGAAGGCCTCAAGGTGCACAGCCTGTTTCTCGATTCGTCCACCGAAACACTGGTACGCCGCTTCTCTGAAACGCGCCGTCGCCACCCGCTCTCCAAGCCCGATCCATTCAACCAGCAGCGTGCGCTGGCCAAAGCGATTGACCTCGAACGCGAAATCCTGATGGATCTGCGCGAAATTTCCCACGTCATCGACACCAGCATGATGCGGGCCGCCAATCTGCAAACGCTCATCAAGGATTTTCTGGGCACCAAAGGCGGTCAACTCACGTTGTCGTTCCAGTCGTTCGCATTCAAGAAAGGCGTTCCACTCGATGCCGATTACGTGTTTGATGTCCGCATGCTTCCCAATCCCTACTACGACCCGGAGTTGCGCGAGCTGACTGGCCGCGATCTGCCCGTGGCCCAGTACCTGAGCAAGCAGCCTGCGGTGGAGCAGTTCACTTCGCACATCGAGGGTTTCTTGCGCCGCTGGCTGCCAGACCTCGCCCGCGATCACCGCAGCTACGTCACCGTGGCCATTGGCTGCACGGGCGGCCAGCACCGCTCGGTCTTTGTGGTGGAGCAGTTGCACGCACGGTTCTCGCGCGATCACAACACCAACAAACGGCACCGCGAGCTTGAGTCCTCTGGTTTCTCGGCCACCGACACCGGGGCTTGGAGCGCCAAGCGCATCTGAGCCTATTGCAAACTTTCCAGCAAGCGCCGCACAGGCGCGGGCAGGCCCAGGTTTTGCCACTGTTGCGCATCGCACCACAGGCCCGCCACTTCCACCTTGCCCCGCCAAACCAGCACCGGGTGCAAGTGCAAATCGCGATGGGTGAGCACATGCACAAAGGCGGGCAGATGTTCCAGCTTTGCCGCACCACTCACCGCAGCAAGCAACTCTTCTTCGCTGGCAAACATGGGCAAGGCCCACAGGTGCGCCCACACGCCGCGCGAGGGTCGCTGCTCAAGCAGCGCCTGGTTTTGGGCATTCACCGCCAGCAGCATCCACCAGCGCTGTGAACTGCGCTTGAGCTTGCGTGTCTTCACCGGATAGGTCGCCTGCGCACCGGCCTCACGGGCCGCGCATTGCGACTTCAGCGGACAGGCTTCGCATCCGGGTTGGCGGGGCGTGCAACAAGTCGCGCCCAGGTCCATCAGACCCTGCGTGTAGGCGGGCATATCGGCGCTGCGGGAGGGCACCAGGCTGGCCGCCAATGCCGCCAGTGACTCACGCGCAGGCTTGCTGCTGATCTCGTGGGGCAGGGCCACGTAGCGTGACAGCACCCGCTGCACATTGCCGTCCATGATGGAGATTCGCTCGCCAAAGCAGAAGGCCGCAATCGCCGCTGCCGTGCTGGGGCCGATGCCCGGCAATTCAGCCAGCGCCTGAGCACTTCGGGGAAATTGCCCGCTGTGCTGCGCACAAACCACTTGTGCGCAGCGGTGCAGATTGCGGGCACGGCTGTAGTAGCCCAGGCCGCTCCACAGCGCAAGCACCTCGTCTTCAGTGCCAGCGGCCAACGCGGCAACGTCGGGGAAGCGGTTCAGGAACCGGGGGAAATAGTCGAGCACCGTGGTCACCTGCGTTTGTTGCAGCATGATTTCGCTCAGCCACACGCGGTAGGGGTCTGTGGTGTTCTGCCAGGGCAGGCCGTGTCGGCCATGCTCTTTTTGCCAGCGCAGCAGGCGGCGCGAGAAGTCACTCATGAAGGCAGGTGCGAATCTGCGTCAGGCCGCCATGGGCAGCGTTTCGTCACCCGC
>JBJOKU010000252.1:0-3088 GCA_046045925.1 Pseudomonadota bacterium | reverse complement strand
AGGCCCAGCACTGCCTGGCCAGCGCGCGTTGGCTGGATGCGCAAGGCAGGGTGCTGGCCGAGTCTGATGCCAGCCAGCGTGAACTGTTTCTTGACCATGTGAGCCAGCACCGCGCACCCCGCATTGCCTCCCATTGGGACTGGTTGCTGCATCCGCTGGTGAGCGACCATTCAGATCAAACTGGTGCCCTGCGCTACCGGCAGATTGAGTACTACCGCATGCCGCTGATGGGCTACATCGCCGTGGACAACCCGCAAAGCCTCAGCCGGGCCGATTTCGTCCGCCTGGGGCTGGTCACTGGCGCATCGGTGGACGACGATGAGCTGCCCTTTTCGAGCAGCCATCTGGCCGACTTCGAGCAGCGCCACTGCTACGACCGCTTCTGGAAACCCCACGGTGCCGCCCCCTACACGCGCTACATCTGCAGTGGCCACGCCATGGTGGTGGTGGGCGATGCGCAAAGCCGTTTTTTCACCTGCGCAGACCGGGGCGTGCTGGCCCAATTCCGCCACCAGCACTTCTTGCTGTTTTTGATTGCGCACTTCCAGAAAGCGGCGCTGTTGATGTTTTCTGACCGGTTGGCCGAGGCTCTTGAGCGGCTCGACATCACCGATGCCGACAGCGTGCGCCGCTTCAAGCGCACCATACGCAACTGCTTTGCCAGCTTCTTGCGGTTTACACACCGCTACTGGTTTCACGAGGTGTCTGAGCAGGCGCAGGCACGGGGACTGTTTGCCATGACGGCCCAGCATCTGGGGATAGACCCGCTGTACACCGAGGTGAAAGAGCGCATCGAGGACATGAGTTCCTACCTTGAAGCCGACAGCTTGCGTCGCCAGGCCAACACCGTAGTGCGCCTGACGGTGGTCACCATCTTCGGCCTGATCGGCACCATCACTACCGGCTTTCTTGGCATGAATCTGCTGGCAGAAGCCGATGCCCCTTTGGGGCGAAAGCTGCTCTACTTTGCGCTGGTCACGGTGGTCGCAACCATCATCACTTTCTACACCATGGCCAAGTCGAAAAAGCTCTCTGATTTTCTCGACGTACTCTCGGACGACCGCATCAGCCTCTTGCAAAAATGCCTTGCAATGGCAGGGGTGTGGAAGCGCTAGGGTTTGCGGGACGCTACTGCGGCGGGGTTCAGACGCAGCAGTTTGCCGTTGGCCTGATCTGTCAGCACATAGATCAAACCATCCGGGCCAACACGCACATCGCGCACTCGCTCGCCCACCGCAATTTGCTGCTCGGCCACTACCTGTGTGTTTTTCAGGGTCAGGCTGTGCAAACGGCCAAATTTGAGTGAGCCCACCAGCAAGCGCCCGCGTGTGCCGGGGCCGTAATGGTCTGAATTGAGAAACGCCATGCCCGAGGGCGCAATTGAGGGCACCCAGTAATGCAGGGGCTGTTCCATGCCCGGCTTGGCCGTAATGCCCTCGCCAATCTTGCCGCCCCCATAGTTTTCGCCGTAGGTGATGATGGGCCAACCATAGTTGCGCCCCGCCCGCACGATGTTGATTTCGTCTCCACCTTGCGGGCCATGCTCGTGCGTCCAGACATCTCCGTCTGGCCCAAGTGTTGCGCCTTGCATGTTGCGGTGCCCGTAACTCCAGATTTCAGGCAGCGCGCCGGGCTGTCCCGCAAACGGATTGCCCGGCGGCACCGAGCCATCAGGGCGTATGCGCACCACCTTGCCCGCATGGTTGTTGAGCGATTGCGCCTTGTCCATCAACTGATAGCGATCGCCCAGTGTGAGATAGATTGAGCCATCGGGATGCAGCACGATGCGACAGCCAAAATGGTGACGACTCGCCACTTTGGGCTTTTGCGAAAAAATAATCCGCAGGTCTTCGAGCTGCTTGGCATCGTCAGACAAACGCGCCGAAGCCAATGCTGTGCTGTTGCGGCCCGCTTCCTGCCCGACTCCCGGCTCTGCAAAGCAGAAGTACAAACGGCGCGAGCGTGCAAAGTCAGTTGCCAGCACCAGATCAAGCAATCCGCCCTGCCCCACGGCATCCACAGGCGGCAGACCCAGGACGGGAGCAGAAAGCTCCCCTTTGGCACCAATCACCCGCAAGCGCCCCGGCCGCTCTGTCACCAGATAACGTCCGTCAGGCGCAAAGGCCAAGGCCCAGGGATGATCGAGTCCCGAGCTCAGCGTTTCTGCCGTGACCAGCAAAGCCTGGGCTTGCACGCCCAGGCTGCAAAACAGCAAGGCACAGGCCCAAGCGGCACGCTTTGCATAAGCACGCAGTTCTGTGCCGGCAAACCATCCCGGCTCTTGCTTGCGCCTGGAATTCATCACGAAATGCAGCTCAGCACAAACTGCGCCGACGCATCCGTGATCTGCACATGCCGCTCATGCACACCGTCCGGGGCACATTGCCAGCGCTCAAAAGGTGGCTTCATGTGATCGCGCCCCACAAGGTTGTGCACACAGTCGTACCAGACGCTGGTGGAAAGGTGCAGCGCACTCACGGTGGGGACAAAACAACTGGGCGGAGGATCGGGCAACGGGTAGCGCACAAACTGGTTCAAGATGAAATCGCCTATGCCTCCATCCGAGAGTCCGTTGATCGCATCAATGACCATGTAATAGAACCCCGTTTTCGAGCCGGGCGCACTGTCGAGTGGCTCTGCCCTGTTGACCCAGCCCCAGAAGTCGCGCAAACCCGAAGGCCCCATGGTGAACACGTCGTTGCCGCCGGGCTTGTTTGGATCGGGCAGTGTTTTGAAGTCCATCATGTCACCGCTGTCCGGATTGATCTTCGTTGAAAACCGGATCATCGGCATGTCTGGCAGCGCCGAGCCGAACAAGTGCCAGTTCGCCGGGCCATTGGCGTAGGCATAGCGCGGGATGCCCTGAGGCCAGCGATCCCGGATTTCGCCCGCCAATTCCAGGCGCAGCGAATGCGGCCCCACATCATGCTTGCCCCAAGGGTTGGTTCCGCCATAGTGATACCAGGCCAGTTGACAGGCTGCGGGTGAGTTGATGGTCTTGAGTGCATCCACCGCAGTCTTCTTTTTATTGAACAAGTCTTTCCACTTCCAATTGCTCGAGAGGTGGTTGAGAAACATCTGGATCGAC
>JBJOKU010000251.1:0-3100 GCA_046045925.1 Pseudomonadota bacterium | reverse complement strand
CTCATGCTGGCCTGCATCAAGGGTTATCTCGACTTGGCGTATCTCTTGCTGGGCAAGGGGGCGAAAGTGGAGCGTGCAGGGTGGTCTCCCTTGCACTACGCTGCTGCGGGGCCGAACCCGAAAATAGTTGGTTTGCTGCTGGAGGTTCGCGCCAATCCCAATGCCCGTTCGCCAAACGGCACTACTCCGCTGATGATGGCTGCGCAGTACGGACAGCATCAAAGCTTGGCAATCTTGCTCAAGCGTGGTGCCGATCCCAAGCTCAAAAATGATCTTGGGCTGGATGCGCTGGCCTTTGCAGAGAGAGGGGCTCGCCCGGATGCCCTAGCGATACTCAAACGTCTTCAGGCCGATGAAGCGGCTGAAACTGATTGAACCCTGGACGTATTGCCGTGACGACATGAAAAAACCGCGCATAGCGCGGTTTTTTGTTCCATTTCCGAATAACGGGAAAGCAGTCTCAATCGCGTTCGCCGCCCATGATGCCCAGAATGCTGAGCAGGCTCTGGAAGATGTTGAACAAGTCGAGATAAATGGCCAGCGTGGCGCTGATGTAGTTGGTTTCGCCACCGTCGATCACTTGCTTCATGTCGTACAGCAGGAAGGCACTGAAGATGCCAATGGCCAGTGTCGAAATGACCAGCATGCTCACGGTAGAACCCACGAACACATTGATGATGGCTCCCACCATCAACACCAAAGCACCAACAGTCAGCCACTTGGCCATGCCGGACAAGTCGCGCTTGATGACGGTGGACAAGCTGGCCATCACGAAGAAGATGCCAGCCGTGCCGCCAAACGCCGTCATGATGAGTGAAGGGCCGTTCCTGAAGCCGAGCACGCGGGCAAGCAGGCTGGAAAGCATCAGGCCCATGAAGAAGGTAAAGCCCAACAGAACGGCAACGCCCGTGCTGGAGTTCTTGGTTTTCTCGATGGCGTACATGAAGCCAAAAGCACCCGCCAGAAAAACGACAAGCCCCAGAATGCCGCTGAACAGCGCGTGCGCTCCGGTTGCCACCCCCAGCCAGGCCCCCAGCACCGTGGGCACAAGGCTCAAGGCCAGCAGCCAATAGGTGTTGCGCATCACCTTGTTGCGTGTGGCAACGTCGGTGATGGTGGTGTAGTCCATGGTTTGGTATTGCGGGATCATAGGATTGCAGTCTCCAGAAAGAGCCACATGGCTCGTCGTGAATTCTATATGCGGTGTCCTCGCAGGAATACAAGCCCTAGGCTGCTCATGGGTATGCACCATTCGCAGCCCAATCGGAGTCGTGCGCACCATATTGGCCTGAATATTGCATGTTATTGGTGCCTTTGGATGTGATTTCAATAAATCGCACCAAAGAAGTTCAATAAAGACAATTTTCATCCAAAGAGGTCAATATGGAAGCACTAAAACAGGGCGCTGATGCCTTGTTCATTCTTCTGGGTGCCATTATGGTGCTCGCCATGCATGCGGGTTTCGCGTTCCTTGAGCTGGGAACCGTGCGAAGCAAAAACCAGGTCAATGCCCTGATGAAGATTCTGGTGGACTTTGCCGTGTCCACCTTGGTCTATTTTCTGGTGGGCTACAGCGTGGCGTATGGCACCAACTTCTTTGTGGGTGCCGAACAACTGGCCGCCAAGAGCGGCTACGATCTGGTGAAGTTCTTCTTCCTGCTGACCTTCGCGGCCGCCATTCCGGCCATCATCTCGGGCGGCATTGCCGAGCGCGCCAAGTTCTGGCCGCAACTGATCGCCACTGCGGTGATCGTCGGTTTCATTTATCCGTTCTTTGAGGGCATTGCCTGGAATCAGGCATTCGGCATTCAGGCCTGGATCAAAGCCACCACGGGTGAGGAGTTCCACGACTTTGCTGGCTCGGTGGTGGTTCACGCCGTGGGTGGCTGGCTTGCCTTGCCTGCGGTTGTTTTGCTGGGCGCCCGCTATAACCGTTACCGCAAGGACGGCGGCATTTCTGCCCATCCGCCTTCAAGCATTCCCTTCCTCGCGCTGGGTTCCTGGATTCTGGCGGTGGGCTGGTTCGGCTTCAACGTGATGAGCGCACAGACCATCGACAAGATCTCCGGCCTCGTGGCCGTCAATTCGCTGATGGCCATGGTGGGTGGCACGCTGGTGGCGCTGATCGTGGGCAAAAACGACCCCGGCTTCGTTTACAACGGCCCTCTCGCTGGCCTCGTTGCGGTGTGTGCGGGCTCTGACCTGATGCATCCGCTGGGTGCCTTGGTTGTGGGCGGTGTAGCTGGCGCGATTTTTGTGGTCATGTTCACGCTGACGCAGAACAAATGGAAGGTTGACGACGTGCTGGGCGTCTGGGCGCTGCATGGTTTGTGCGGCACTTGGGGCGGCATTGCGGCGGGCATCTTTGGTGCGAAGGCGTTTGGCGGCTTGGGGGGTATCAGCTTCACTGGCCAGCTCGTTGGCACCGCCATTGGCGTGGTCTGGGCCTTGGTGGGCGGTATCGTGGTCTATGGGGTACTCAAAGCCACTCTGGGCCTGCGCCTGAGCCAGGAAGAAGAGTTCAACGGGGCCGACGTGTCCTTGCACCGTGTGAGCGCCACACCCGAGCGCGAAGCCAACTGGTGATCTGGGTCAAGCCCCTGGCTGTCACTGCCCCAGTGACGCAGGGATAAAATTCGACCCTCTTGCAACGGCCCTGCGGGGCCGTTTGCATTGGTGGATTTGATTGATCGAATGATCGGAGTACGGCTTGAGCCACGTCTGCGCCCCCAGTACCGCTGAACTGCTGCAACACATGCGCCTGCAAGGCTACGCCGTGGGCAGCCCGCAACTGCTGGCCGAACTGGCTCACACTTCGCACGAGGAGCTGGCCACGCTCACACCCGCCTGGAACCAGTTGGAGCCAGACCGCTTCTTGAAGGACGGTGGCCGCTACCGCCTGCGCCGCCACGCCAGCTATGTGGTCACGTCCGAGCGCATCGAGAAAGTGCCTCACCGCGCCCACTGGCAGCCGCTGGACTACAACGCCCTGCATGGCGGGATGTTGCGCTGGTTTGAACCGATCCTTCCCCAACTCGACGAAGCCCCCGCGTGGGCTGGCATGCTCCAGGGGCTGGCGGCGGTGTGCTCCGCGCTCAAG
>JBJOKU010000250.1:0-3124 GCA_046045925.1 Pseudomonadota bacterium | reverse complement strand
CCGCAGCGGCATGTGTTCGTAATAGGCCTGATACGCATTGGCACGCCGGCCCGCAAAACCTCGCGGGTGCGAGCCCTCCTCGTTGCGGGCAAAGCCCATGTGCGGGCCTGCGTAATCGTTTTGCACTTCGTGGTCGTCCCATGTCACCACCCAAGGGCACATGGCGTGCGCGGCCTGCAACTCGGGCTCGGCCTTGTAGTGGGCATAGCGATCGCGGTAGCCATCGAGCGTGAACACCCAGCCAGAAGCGACGCGACGCACTGCCCCGGCCACCATGGGGTATTCATAGATGTAATCCCCCAGAAAAAGCACCATGTCGAGGTTTTCGCTGGCCATGTGTTTCCACGCGGCCCAGTGGCCGGTTTCCCAGCGCTGGCAAGAGGCATAGGCCAGCCGCAGGCGATTCACCCGCGCGTCGGGCGTGGGAAAGGTGCGCGTGCGCCCCACCGGGCTAACCCAATCGTTGCCCGTGCCTTGCGAGCCGCCGCCCACCATGAAGCGATAGAAATACCAGCGATCACTCGCCAGCCCCGGCACTTCCACATGAACCGAATGCGCCAGCTCAGGCACAGCCTGAGCCTGCCCGCTGGCCGCAATGCGCTTGAAGCCCTCGTCGTCAGCCAACTCCCAGCGCACTGTGACCGGCCCGGCCTCTAGCGCAGAACTGCCCGAGATCATTCCCGGCTGCACAAGCCGCGTCCACAACACCACAGAGTCATGCGTTGGCGAGCCGCTTGCCACGCCCAACATGAACGGATTGTTCGCAAGCCTCGGTTGCGCCCACGCGCTGCGCGGCAACCACAGCGTGCCCGCGCTGGCTGCGGCGAGCTTGAGGAGTTGTCGGCGGGATTGAAATTCTCTTTTCATCTTCGATCAACAAAGGTTACAGAACGCGCACTTTCACGCTGCGGCCTTTGACCTTGCCCGCGTTGAGCTTGCGCATGGCTTCGTGAGCAATGTCGCGCTGCACGGCCACAAAGGTGGTGAACTCGGTGACGTTGATCTTGCCAATCTGCTCGCGCGTGTAGCCCGCGTCTGCCGTGAGTGCGCCCAGCACATCGCCGGGGCGGATTTTCTCTTTGCGCCCACCCAGAATTTGCAGCGTCATCATTGGCGGCTTGAGTGCGCCTTGGCCTGTGGGTGTGAGCTCTTCCAGCTTGTGCCACACGGACTCGGCTTTTTGGTACTGCTCAATTTTGCCCACAGAGCCCATCTCGTTCATCGAAGCCAAGCTGATCGCCAGGCCCGACTCGCCCGCACGCCCCGTGCGCCCCACGCGGTGCACATGCACCTCGGGGTCGGGCGTGATGTCCACGTTGATCACTGCTTCAAGCTGCGTGATGTCCAGCCCGCGTGAAGCCACGTCCGTTGCCACCAGCACCGAGCAACTGCGGTTGGCAAACTGCGCCAGCACCTGATCGCGCTCGCGCTGCTCCAGCTCGCCGTATAGCGCCAGCGCGTTGAAACCTTTTTCTTGCAGATAGACGATGAGGTCTTTGCACTGCTGCTTGGTGTTGCAAAACGCCAGTGTGCTCACGGGGCGGAAGTGGTTCAACGCCAGCGCCACCGCTTCAAAACGGTTGCCGCGCGTCACCTCGTAAAAGCACTGCTCAATCATGTTCTCGGCCTGCTTGGCTTGTACGGTAATTTGCACCGGCTCACGCATGAACTGCCGCGCCAGCTTCTCGATGCCTTCGGGGTAGGTGGCCGAGAACAGCAGCGTTTGCCGTTCTTTGGGCGCCTGCTTGACCACAGTGGCGATGTCGTCAAAGAAGCCCATGTCCAGCATGCGGTCGGCCTCGTCGAGCACCAAGGTGTTGAGCGCTTCAAGGTCGAGGTAGCCGCGTTGCAAGTGGTCCATCACCCGCCCCGGCGTGCCCACCACAATGTGTGCGCCATGCTCCAGCGAGGCCCGCTGCCCGCGCAGCGCCACGCCGCCGCACAGCGTCACCACCTTGATGTTTTCTTCGGCCCGGGCCAAACGGCGAATTTCCACCGTCACTTGGTCGGCCAGCTCCCGAGTGGGGCACAGCACCAGCGACTGCACCGCAAAGCGGCGCGGGTTCAAATTGGCCAGCAGCGCCAGCGCAAAAGCCGCCGTCTTGCCACTGCCCGTTTGCGCCTGCGCAATCAAGTCTTTGCCCAAGAGCGCCGTGGGCAAACTGGCCGCCTGAATCGGCGTCATGTCCAGATAGCCCAACTGCTTGAGGTTGTCCAGCATGGCGGGGTTCAAAGCGAGAGAGCTGAACCCTGGAGAAGCAGAGTCGGCCACCTTGGTGGATGTGTTTTGTGATGCGTTGGCAGAGGTGGTCATGCCCCGATTATCGGGACATGGCGTGCCTGCATGCGTTGACAAGGGCGAGCAGCCCCTGTCTCAACCCGCCACGCAGTCCACAAAGTAAGACAGCTTGCCATCTGCGCCCTCTTCTTCCACCAAGCCGTGGATGTCGGTCTCGAAGCCGGGGCATTGCGCATTGAATTCGCGGGCAAACTTGAGGTAGTCCACGATCTTCTTGTTGAACACTTCGCCGGGACTCAGCAGCGGAATGCCCGGTGGGTACGGCGTGACCAGCCCCACGGTGATGCGGCCTTCGAGTTCGTCAATGGCCACGCGCTCGGTCTTGCGCCGGGCAATGTGGCTGTAGGCATCGCTGGGCGTCATGGCGGGCTTGAGGTCGCTGAGATAAATCTCGGTGGTGAGACGGGCGATGTCGTACTTGGCGTACATCTCATGCACGTACTGGCACAGGTCGCGCAGGCCCCAGCGCTCGTACTTGGGGTGCGACTGCACAAACTCGGGCAGGATGCGCCACATGGGCTGGTTCTTGGCGTAGTCGTCCTTGAACTGCTGCAAGGCGGTGAGCAGCGTGTTCCAGCGGCCCTTGGTGATGCCGATGGTGAACATGATGAAGAAGCTGTACAGGCCGGTCTTCTCCACGATCACGCCGTGCTCGGCCAGGTATTTGGTGACGATGGCCGCCGGAATGCCGGTCTTGTCGAACTTGCCCGACAAGTTGAGACCCGGCGTGACGATGGTCGCCTTGATCGGGTCGAGCATGTTGAAGCCGTCGGCCAGTTTGCCGAAGCCGTGCCACTTGGCACTCTTGGCGTCGCTCTTGATGAT
>JBJOKU010000249.1:0-3130 GCA_046045925.1 Pseudomonadota bacterium | reverse complement strand
CTGCTCGCATGCAAGACGCGAAGCATGCTCCTTGGGCAGGAACACCATGCCCACGCCGTATTCGCCAGCGGGTGGCAGGGCCACGCCCTGTTTGGCCATTTCTTCGCGATACAGCGCGTCGGGCAACTGGATCAAAATGCCTGCACCGTCGCCCATCAGGGCATCGGCACCCACGGCACCGCGGTGATCGAGGTTCTCAAGAATCTTCAGGGCACCAGTGACGATCTCATGCGTCTTCTTGCCCTTGATGTGCGCCACAAAGCCCACGCCACAGGCATCGTGCTCATTGGCGCTGCTGTACAGGCCATGTTCTTGCAAATATTCTTTTTCTGCGGCTTGGGACGCAGAAATGCTGGTGCGGCTCATGCTGGCACTCCTGAAAGGAAAAACTTGGGGGAAAACCCGAGGGGGTGTCAAGTTTACTGCGGTGCAGCATGAATGAAAAGAAAATAAATAGGGGACGGGTTCAGAATAAATGGTAAGTGAAAAAACGCCAGTTTATTCGGGGACAAATTGAAATCAGCACCAATTGAAGGCATCGCCTCTTGTGACCGAGCACCAAAGTCAGTCAACAATAAAGAGTTTTGCCCCGATTGCGCTTTGCGAGCGATGGGGTTCGGCAGCATCTGCCACTTGATAACTCATCCCAGGCTTGAGCGTGAATCGGCGCCCGTCTTCAAGCTCTGTCTCCAACTCGCCTTCAAGGCAGAGAAGCACATGCCCCTTGCTGCACCAGTGATCCGCCCTGTAGCCAGGCGTGTACTCGACCATCCTCACCCTGATCGCGCCAAAGTTCTGTGTTTTCCACAGAGCCACGCCCGTCTCGCCTTTGTGCTCAACAGGAACGACTGTTGACCAGTCTGTGGTTCCAAACGGGATGTGTTCCATCTTCATGACTTTGCCCTTGGTTGATGGTCACAGTCTAGTCCGTGCCAGGTGTCGTTCACATGATGTAACGACTGCTCACTGGCACTGCTACGAATGTGAGGTTGCCGTCGGGAATCATGTCCAGACTCAAGCCATCATTCAACAGGAAACGGATCTTAGGGGTATCGCAAAAACGCTTGGCGCATGCCTGGACGCACCGCGTTGTCAGCTCAATTGACTGGCACATCGCAGCCGAGTCATGAATGGCACCGGCCACAATCAACTCATCGGCAGACGTGTGGGCTTGCAGCGCTTGCAGGCCAGACTTGACCCTTTCACGGTCACCGACCACCGACACCGCCAGCATGCGCTCGACTTGAGCCCGCTCTGCCGGGCTCCACAGCGCATCCATGTTGTCCACTGGTTGCGGCAGAGGCCCACGGCGGCCACGCACGATGCCGAGAAACCGCTGCTGCATGGAGGTAAACAGCCTCAGCGCTTCTTCGTCTGTATCGGCAGCAACCACATTGACAGCCACCATCGCGTGGGGCCTGGGGTGGGCTTCGCTGGGCTGATAAGTGGCCCGGTAAATGTCGAGCGCCTGCTCCAGCAGATCGGGCGCAAAGTGCGAAGCAAATGCAAACGGCAAACCCAGATGCGCGGCGAGCTGGGCGCTGTAGGTGCTCGACCCCAGCAGCCAGATGGGCACCTCGGTGCCCTGCCCCGGCAAGGCCCTCACAACGTCTTCGGGCTGTCCAGGGCGCGGATTGGCCAGATAGCGCTGAAGCTCCATCACGTCTTGCGGAAAGCCCTCTTCATCGCCACGACCGAAGCTGCGGCGCAAGGCGTGCATCGTAGGCCGGTCTGTGCCCAGCGCACGCCCCAGCCCCAGCATGCACTCAACCGGGAATATCAGCCTCAACAAGTTTGCCCAACAACACAAGAGATTCCTGCCAGCCCATGTAGCAAGCCTGCGGTGGAATCACATCGGGAATGCCCTCTTGCACCACCGTCATCTCGGTACCGCAAAACACCGCTTTCAGCGTGACGGTAGTCTGCATCTGCCCCGGCAGATTCGGGTCATCAAACACGGCGGTGTATCGAATGCGCTCATGCGGCACCAACTCCAAATACTCGCCGCCAAAGTCGTTTGAGCCACCACTTGAAAAATTGGTGAACGTCATCCGATAGCACCCACCCACCCACGCATCCATCTCATGCACCCGCGCCGCAAACCCATTGGGCGGCAGCCACTTGCTCATGGCATCGGCGTTGAGAAAAGCGCGATAAACGCGCTCGGGCGGGGCGCGCAAGACGCGGTGAAGGGTGACAGTGTGGGGCATGGTGAACTCCTGAGGGTGGATGCCATTATTCACCGGGTAACTCCATGCGCAAAATACAATGGATTAACCGGCCACGGAGAAAACCATGGACATCCGCCCCATCCACACCCCAGCAGACTACAAAGCCACCCTCAAGGAAATTTCAGCCTTGATGGAGGGCGACCCCGAGCTGGGCACACCGCAAGGCGACCGCTTGGACATCTTGACCACACTGGTGCAAGCCTACGAAGCCAAACACCACCCCATCACCGCGCCCGACCCGGTGGAAGCCATCAAATTCCGCATGGAACAAAGCGGCCTGAGCGTGAAAGACATGGAGCCCATCATCGGCAAAAGCAACCGCGTCTATGAAGTGCTCAACCGCAAACGCCCACTCACGCTTGCCATGATTCGCAGACTGCACCAGAGCTTGGGCATTCCGGCTGAGGTTTTGATTGGGGAGACGGTGGCTGGGTAAAATCCGGCGGGTGGACCGGTCAGACTGCGCCTCGGCGCTACTGCCCAGTATCCGGTCCACACTAACGCGGCCTCATCAGAGGTCGCGTTTCCATTTGCAGACTCAAGAACGCGTTACTCCCGCACGTACTGCGGCTCCTGATTCAGGCAGTAACTCACCTCGACACCCTGCACATCCGTCAGCACCACTGTGTAATCCGCCGAAAGCGGTTTGCCTTCGGCAGCATTGGCCGGGTAATAAACCACATGAAGCATCGCCTTGGCGAGCTGAAAGCGCGGCAATTTTTCCATTGCATACAGCAGGCGGTCACGACACATCATCGCCAGATTCACATTGCGATCTTCGTTCAGCCAATCGGGCTCAAACCGTGCGGCCAGCAAATCCACGTCAAACCGTTCCAAACTCGCCTGAGCTGCAATGAACGCGATGTGGTCGGCAGACGTGGCGAACTGCGAGCACACGT
>JBJOKU010000248.1:0-3132 GCA_046045925.1 Pseudomonadota bacterium | reverse complement strand
CCGGTGGACTTGGCGATGCGCGTGAGCTGCGCGGCGCACTCGCGCACCTGCGCCACCGAGCCGGGCGCACTGGTGAGCTGGTCGGAGTAGATGGTCTGGATGGAGTCGATCACGCACACGGCGGGTTGCTCGGCCTCCAGCGTGGCATGGATTTTTTCGAGCTGGATCTCAGCCAGCACGCGCACTTGCGGCGAGTCCATGCCCAGCCTGCGTGAACGCAAGGCCACCTGAGCGGCGCTCTCTTCGCCGCTCACGTAGAGCGTGCGCTGGGGCGCGAGGCTGCGCGAGAGGTGGTCGAGCGCCTGCAAGAGCAGGGTGGATTTGCCGATGCCGGGGTCGCCGCCGATCAGGGTCACGCCACCAGCGACGAGGCCGCCGCCGAGCACGCGGTCGAGTTCGTCAATGCCGGTGGGTGTGCGGTCCACATCGCTGGCCTCGATGTCGGCCAGTGTGGCCACGGGCAGCGACTGCGCCAGCGCCGAAAAGCGGTTGGCTTTGGCCGGGGCGGCGCTGGGTGCGAGGCTTTCCTCCAGCGTATTCCAGGCATTGCAATGCGGGCACTTGCCCAGCCACTTGGGGCTGGTGCCGCCACACTCGTTGCAGGTGAAAAGTGTCTTGTCCTTGGCCATGCGGCGATGATACTGCTTATTTATACAGTAGTCGTGTCCATTCAAGGGTTAGTCCTGATCCCGTGAGCCCGTGAATTTATTTAACATATTAAATAAATGAGCCCAGCCAACACCTTCACCCACCGCAACCTGCCGCGCCTGCTGTTGCAAGCACGCGAGGCGGTGATGGGGCATTTCCGGCCCAACCTGCGCCAACATGGTTTGACCGACCAGCAGTGGCGTGTGTTGCGCGTGTTGGGTGAACACCATGGTGAAGGTGGTGTGGACACTGGGCAGATCGCTTCCGAGGCGTATTTGCTCGGCCCCAGCCTCACGGGCGTGCTGGCTCGCATGGAGCGCGACGGTCTGGTGGCGCGGGCGCGTTGCCAGCAAGACGCGCGGCGCACGCTGGTGAGTGCCACCGCGAAAGGGATGAAGCTGGTCAAACAGCTCTCAACATCCATCGAGGCGCACTACGGGGCGCTCGAAAGCCAGCTCGGCAAACAAAAACTGGAGCAGCTCTACGCGCTGCTCGATGAGGTGATCCACATGGAAGACGTGGGCACAGGAGCCTTGAAATGACCGGGACACCCCGCACGATCTACGGCGTGCTGATGAATCACGAGAGCGAATGGCAAGCGCTGGGCGATGCCGTCAATGCCGATCCGTACAAGAAAGCCCCCCAAGAGCCGGTGCTCTACATCAAGACCGCCAATACCGTGAGCCGTTCGGGCGATGGCGTGCCTTTGGTCGATGGTGTGCAAGCCGTGCAGGCGTGGGCAGGCATCGCACTGCGCATGAAGCGCACGCTGGCCCAGCACAAGCCCGGCCTTGCGCCCCGCGTGAATTCACTGGCCGACCTGCACGCCTTGGCCGATGTGCAACTCATCTGCGACTGGACAGCGCATACCCAGCAGCCCAACCCCTACTACCGTCCGGCCGTGCGCAGCAAGTGCGCAGACGGTTGGTGCGGCCTTGGCGAGCCCGCGCCCATCACCCGCATGCCAGACGAGATGGTGGTCAGCGTGCAGGTCAATGGGCAAGACGTGCAGAAAATCCATCTGCGCGAACTGCGAAGAAACACCCTCAAGCTGCTGCACGACATCACGGCCTTCATGAGTTTGCAGTCGGGCGATGTGCTCATGCTCGGCTCGTCGGCAGACCGCCCCGTGTTGCAAGCGGGCGACGCGATTGAAATCAGCGCAGATGGCCTGCCTGCCCTCAAGCAACAGGTGGTGGCTGCGCAGCCCGCCGCGTGTTTCATCGGCACTGAGTCGTTGGGGGCGGACGAACTCGATCCGCTGAAAAAACACGTCAAGCCGCGCAGCATCTTCGCGTTGGGCCTGAACTACGCCGACCATGCAAAAGAGCTGGCCTTCAAGGCACCCACCGAACCGCTGGTGTTCCTCAAAGGCGAGAACGCACTCACCGGGCATGACATGCCCACCGTTCGCCCGGCGGACGCCACGCACATGCACTACGAGTGCGAGCTGATCGCCATCATCGGCAAGACCTGCAAGCATGTGCCACGCGAACGTGCCTACGAAGTGGTGGCGGGTTACACGGTTGCCAACGACTACGCCATACGCGACTATTTGGAGAACTGGTATCGCCCCAACCTGAAGGTGAAGAACCGCGATGCCACCACCCCGATTGGCCCACGATGGGTAGCGGCCAGTGAAATCCTTGACCCAATGAACCTTGCGCTCACATCGCGCGTCAATGGTGTCGTCACACAGCAAGGCAACACCAAAGACATGATCTTCAGTGTGCCAGCGCTCATCGAATATTTCAGCAGCTTCATGACCCTGCGCCCCGGCGACATGATCCTCACAGGCACACCCGACGGCGTGGTGGACTGCCCGGCGGGCAGCGTGGTCGAGACTGAGATTGAATGCATCGGTAACCTGACCAACCACATCGCGGCCGAGGGGTCGGAACTATGACTCGCTCGCTGTTGCATTCTTTGCGCACGTGGTCCTCGCGGGATTGGGACGGTGGCGCACTCTGCTCCGCGACTGTCCCCCGGCCTGCGGCCTCCTCCTTAATGTCGCTACGAAGAATGCACCGCCATCCCAATCCGGACAGCATGGCAGGAACCCGGTTGTTGAGTGATTACCCAGTTCGTTGCCTCGGTGCTTGGGGTGAGTGCCGCAGCGGCATAAAGGGGGAGGCCGCAGGCCGGAGGACAGCCGCGGAGGCACTCACCCCAAGTGCCGGGGCGTACAAGAGCAACCAACAGCCACCCAGTAGTGAACCCATTGCGGAGAAAACAAAGAAGCCATGAAGCACATCACCCACCTCATCAACGGCAAGACCGTTGACAGCACCCAGCGTTTTGCCACCACCAACCCCGCCACGCAGGAAGTGCTGGCCGAGGTAGCACAAGGCGGTGCGGACGAAATCAATGCCGCCGTGGCAGCGGCCAAGGCCGCCTTCCCCGCGTGGGCAGGTAAGCCCGCCACCGAGCGCGCGAAGATCATGCGCCAGCTCGGCGACCTGATCGCCAAGCATGTGCCGGAGA
>JBJOKU010000247.1:0-3140 GCA_046045925.1 Pseudomonadota bacterium | reverse complement strand
CGTTTTTTGCCCAGTTGCAAACCATCGGGCAGCACCTTGCTCAGGTCAACCTCCATGCGGTGGCCATCGGGCTCATCACGGTGATCGGGCTGGAAATTTGGGCACGGTTGTGGAACCCGCGCTCGCGCGTTCATTTGCAAATTCTCGAGATGCCCAGCTTTCGTGGTGGACAGCGCATTCCGGGGCCGGTGGTGGCACTGGTCAGCATGACCCTGCTTGCGGCTTGGCTGAATTTGCCCGTGGAAACCATAGGTCAGCGCTTTGGCCAGATTCCTTCCACCGTTCCGGCCTGGGTTTGGCCCGAATTCAGTTGGGAATCGGTGCGGCACCTGCTCACCCCCACCATGACGATTGCCCTGCTGGGCGCGATTGAATCGCTGCTGTGCGCCCGTGTGGCCGATCAGGTAGCCAAGAGCAGCGGGGCCGACAAGCACGACCCCAACCAGGAACTCATGGCCCAGGGCGTGGCCAACATGGTGGTGCCCTTCTTCGGCGGCATGCCGGTCACGGGCACGATTGCCCGCACCGTCACCAACATCCGCTCTGGGGCCAGCTCGCCCATTTCGGGTGTGATCCACGCACTGGTGGTGATGGGGGTGGTGCTGCTCGCGGCCTCGGCGGCCGAGCGCATACCACTCGCGGTGCTGGCCGGCATCCTGCTGTACGTGGCCTGGAACATGGGCGAGTGGCGCGAGTTTGCGCGGGCACGCCAGTTCTCCAACCACTACCGCCTGCTGATGATCGGCACCTTTGCGCTCACCGTCATCTTCGATCTCACCGTGGCCATCGAGGTGGGCATCGGCTTGGCCTGCGTGCTCTTCGTCAAGCGCATGGGCAGCCTGTGCCGCATTGAATGCGTCGGCCAGCATACAGGCCCGGACGGCCAAACCGTCATGACCTACGCCCTGCATGGTGCGCTGTTCTTCGGTGCGGTGGACAAGCTCGACCCTCTGCTGGCAGCGGTGGAGGGCACACAAGGTGCGGTTCATCTGCGGCTTGATGCCACAGACTTGCTGCAACTCGACACCTCGGGGCTCGATGCGCTGCTCCAGCTCATGGAGTTGGTGAAGTCACGCGGCGGCCATGTGGAGCTTTATGGCTTGCAGGCGCAACCGGCTTCGCTGTTAGAGCGCGATGGTCGCTGGGCGGGCGAGAGGTCCTGACTAGGCCCCTTGCGCCTCTACCGTCAAGCGCACGCGCTTCACGCCCTGCCACTCATCGGCATCCAGCCTGAAGGCCAGCTTGGTTTTGTTGACGTAGGTTTTCACCGGCTCGGTGCGGTTCCACCACATCGCGTCCACCAGTTCGCCGTGATGCCGCACCTTGATGGCCAGGTGTTTGCTGGCCACCAGCCGTTGTGACACTACTTCCAGTTCTTCGCAGAAGACGGGTGCGGCAAAGCCCTGGCCCCAGACTTGTTCGGCCAGCAGGGCGGCCACGTCGAGCCTGCGGTATTCGGGTTTGAGTGCGCCGTCGGTGACTAGGCTGCGTTGCAGGGTGGCTTTGTCCAGCCATTCGGTGGCAATGGTTTGCAGGGCTTCGTCGAAGGTGTCGAGGTGCTCTTCAGCGATGGTACAACCGGCGGCCATGGCGTGGCCGCCAAAGCGCTGCAACACCTCGGGGTGGCGCTTGGCCAGCAGGTCGAGCGCATCGCGCAAATGGAAACCGGCAATCGAGCGGCCCGAACCCTTGAGCAGATGTTCCTGCCCCTCCGCGCCGCTGGGCGCGAACACGAACGTGGGGCGATGCAGTTGGTCTTTGAGGCGCGAGGCGACGATGCCCACCACGCCTTCGTGAAAGTCAGGGTCGAACACGGTCACGGCGCTGGGCGGCTCTTCTTCGGGGTCGAACAGGCTCATCGCTTGCTCCAAAGCTTGGTCGCGCATGTCGCCTTCAATTTCTTTGCGCTCGCGGTTGATGCCGTCGAGCATCTTGGCCAGTTCTTCGGCACGCGCTGCGTCGTCTGTCGTGAGGCATTCAATGCCCAGCGTCATGTCGGACAAGCGCCCGGCGGCGTTGATGCGTGGGCCCAGCGCAAAGCCAAAATCAAAAGC
The DNA here is from genome assembly GCA_046045925.1 of Pseudomonadota bacterium. Classification (GTDB taxonomy): domain Bacteria; phylum Pseudomonadota; class Gammaproteobacteria; order Burkholderiales; family Burkholderiaceae_C; genus JBJOKU01. Next base: position 1,086 of record JBJOKU010000247.1, on the reverse strand, counting down.
GCTGGCGGCGCTGCTGTCTCTGCTGCTCACGGCAAAGAGTGCAGACATGCCCGGCGGCATGGCGCCTGCGCGAACGCGCTTCAAACCTTGCGCCACAAGGCGGCGGTTGTTGGCGTCTAACTTGACCACGTCGGCCACTGTGCCCAGCGCCACCAAGGGCAGCAGGGTGTCCAGTTTGGGCTGAGTGCTCGCATCAAACACAGCCCGCGAACGCAGCTCTGCGCGCAGCGCCAAGAGCACATAAAACATCACGCCCACGCCCGCAATGCTTTTGCTCTCAAAACCGCAACCGGGTTGGTTCGGGTTGACGATCACGTCTGCTTGGGGCAGCGATTGGACGTTGGGCGCAATGGGCAAGTGGTGATCGGTCACCAGCACTTGCAGACCCAGCTCACGCGCACGCGCCACGCCCGCGATGCTGGCGATGCCGTTGTCCACGGTGATGAGCATGTCTGCGCCCGTGGCTTTGACCCGCTCGGCAATCGGCGCAGTCAGGCCGTAGCCATCGACCACGCGATCGGGCACGAGGTAGCTGACGTGCTTCGCGCCGAGCATGCGCAAGCCTCGCAGGCCCACAGCGCAGGCGGTGGCACCGTCGCAGTCGTAGTCGGCCACGATGCACAGGCGCTTGTCTTGAGCGATGGCATCGGCCAGCAGAGTGGCGGCCTCTTGAGCGCCCTTCATCGCAGTGGGCGGGATGAGTTTGGCGAGGTCGCTCGCCAGTTCATCTGTGCTTAGCACGCCACGCGCGGCATAGAGCTGTGCCAGCAGCGGGTGCACGCCTGCTTGCTCGAGCGCCCATTGGGCACGCGGGGGGACGTCACGGGTGAGGAGTTTCATGGCGGCGCTCATAACCAACGGCTCCAGTCGGCCTTGGGTGTGCCGCCCAGGAGGCGTTTGAGCTTGCTGCCCAAGCTGGGGGGCGCGACTTCGAAGGTTTGTGCCACGTTGTCGCTGCACAGGCTGAGCTGTACCGGTTCGCCTGCATCAAGGTGTTGGCACAGGCTGCGCAGCGGGCCTTGGTCGAGTTGTTGCCAGGCTTGGCTGTAGGCCTGTGTGTCTTGCGCCCACACGGGCTGTTGCAGG
>JBJOKU010000246.1:0-3155 GCA_046045925.1 Pseudomonadota bacterium | reverse complement strand
GCGATGCGGCCCGCCACGGCGCGTCAGCCTGACGGCCCGCAGAATCTGGCCATGGCCCTGTGCGTGGCCGATTCCGCCGCGAAAGAAGGACACAGCGGCGTGTGGCTCAGCTTTGCAGGCGACGTGCATTCGGCCCTGCATGTGCAAAAAACCGATCCCACGGGCTTGCACGCCTTTACCTCCATGAGCCGCCCGGCCTCGGCCCGAGTGCAGGAGTTGCATGTGCATTGGCTCGATGCATGCCCACCGCCGCCGCCCAAATCTATCCGGCATCGGCAAAAGCGGGTGTGGGATGCGACAGACTTGCCCCGCGTGGAGATCATTCAAAGCCATGCCTCTGCAGACAGTGAATTGGTTCGCGACATGCTGCACACCCGAGGCCGGCCCGTGAAGGGCATCGTGGTCGCAGGCACGGGTAACGGCACGATTGCCGCTCCGTTGGAAGAGGCTTTGTCAGAAGCTGTGAAGGCGGGTGTGCGCGTCGTCCGCGCCACGCGCTGCGCCCAAGGGCGAGTATTGACGGACTTCGCCAATCGCTTCGAGCCTGCGCACGACCTCGATGCCCACGCGCTCACGCCCGCCAAGGCCCGCTGGGCTTTAATCCTCGCCCTGATGCAAGAGCCCTGACACCAACTGGGCCACATCCCGTATGGGAAAATACAGGGATGAAATACATCTCCACCCGTGGCGACAAAACCGAGCGCCGCTTCTGCGAAATTCTCCTTGAAGGCCTGGCCCCCGATGGCGGCCTGTATTTGCCCGTTTCCTACCCGAAGGTCAGCAGCGACACCTTGCAATCGTGGCGCAAGCTGTCCTACCCCGAGCTGGCGTTTGAAATTTTGTCGCTCTATATCGACGACATTCCTGCCGCTGATCTCAAGGCCCTGTGCGACAAGACCTACACCGAAGAGGTTTACGGCACAAAAGCCATCACGCCCCTGACCCCGCTGGGTAACAGCGGCATCGTGCTCGAAGCCCTGTCCAACGGCCCCACGCTGGCCTTCAAGGACATGGCCATGCAATTGCTGGGCAACCTGTTCGAGTACGAACTGGCGCGTCGCGGCGAGCAGCTCAACATTTTGGGCGCGACCAGCGGTGACACCGGCAGCGCCGCCGAGTACGCCATGCGCGGCAAGAAGGGCGTGCGCGTGTTCATGACCAGCCCGCACGGGCGCATGAGCCCCTTCCAGCAAGCACAGATGTTCAGCCTGATGGACGAGAACATCCACAACATCGCCATTGAAGGTGTGTTCGACGACTGCCAGGACATTGTCAAGGCGGTCTCCAATGATCTGGACTTCAAGCGCAAGTACAAGATCGGCACGGTCAACTCCATCAACTGGGCGCGTCTGCTGGCACAAGTGGTGTACTACTTTGCGGGTTACATCCAGGCCACCAACCCTTCGACAGGCTCAGGCCAATCGGGGCAGAAGGTCAGCTTCACCGTGCCCAGCGGCAACTTCGGCAACATCTGCGCTGGCCATGTGGCACGCCAGATGGGCCTGCCGGTTGAGCAGCTCGTGGTGGCCACCAACGAAAACGATGTGCTCGACGAATTCTTCCGCACTGGCGTGTACCGCGTGCGCGGCAGCGCAGATACACACGAAACCTCCAGCCCTTCGATGGACATCTCCAAGGCTTCGAACTTCGAGCGTTTCATTTTTGACTTGCTGGGCCGCGACGGCTCTGCTGTGAAAGACCTGTTTCACACCCAACTCAACACCACAGGCCGTTTTGACCTGAGCGCCCATCCAGCGTTCGTTCAAGCCAAAGCCAAGTATGGATTCGTCAGCGGCAAGAGCACCCACGCCAACCGCCTGGCCACCATCCGCGAGGTGTACAAGACCTACGGCATCACCATCGACACCCACACGGCTGACGGCGTGAAAGTAGCGCGTGAGCATGTGAAGCCTGGAGTGCCCATGATCGTGCTGGAAACGGCCCTGCCCATCAAGTTCGCGTCCACCATCGTCGAGGCGCTCGGCCACGAGCCGGACCGGCCCGCCAAGTTCAAGGGCATCGAAGACCTGCCCAAGCGCGTGAAGGTCATGCCTTCTGACGTGGCGCAGATCAAGGCCTACATCGAGGCGCAGTGCGCCTGAGCGGGGTTATAGCCCGATGAAAGTTGTTGGATTTGCCGGTTACTCGGGTTCGGGCAAGACCACCCTCATTGAGCAGGTCATTGCCCAATTCAAGTCGCGCGGCTTGCGCGTCAGCGTGGTCAAGCACGCGCACCACCGTTTTGACATCGACCAACCCGGAAAAGACAGCCACCGCCATCGCAGCGCCGGTGCGTTCGAGGTGCTGGTAGCCTCCAACCGACGCAGTGCGCTGATCCGCGAGTACGAGCGCGAGTCCGACCCCACGGTGCACCAGTTGCTCGCGCAGCTGTATGAAGGCGTGGACTGGGTGTTTGTGGAAGGCTTCAAACACAGCGATTTGCTGAAACTGGAAGTTTGGCGCAAGGCCGCCGGTCACCCCGCTCGCTACATGGACGATGACTTTGTGGTCGCCATCGCCACCGACGATGCGGCGCAATTGCCCGAGCCCACGCAGCGCCCCGTGCTCGACATCAACCAACCCGCCGCTGTGGCTGACTGGTTGATTGATCAAGGCCATCGCTTCGAATACGAATTCCGTTGAAGCACTGGTGCAAAATCCGCTCGCGTTAAGCCTGTCGAAACGCCACCACGAATGACTTCATTGCACGCCTCGGCCTTCTTACCATGAGCGACACCCCCACAAAAAAACCCGGACTGATGCCGCTCGAAGAGGCTTTGGCCGCCATTCTGGCCCAGGCCCAAGCCACCGCCGTGGAGCAGGTTCACACCTTCGAGGCCGACCGACGTGTGTTGGCGCAAGACATCGTCAGCGCTGTCAACGTGCCGCCGCTGGACAACAGCGCGATGGACGGTTACGCCGTGCGCGTGGCCGATCTGCCCGAGGCCGGGGGCGTGTTGCAGGTGACGCAGCGCATTCCGGCGGGCAGCATCGGCAAACCGCTCGAAGTCTTGTCTGCCGCCCGCATCTTCACCGGTGCGCCCGTGCCCGAGGGCGCAGACGCGGTGGTAATGCAGGAAGACTGCCAGATTGTCAACGAGTGCGAAGGTGGCGTGCGCGTGAACATTGCGCCGCGCTTGGGGCAAAACATCCGC
>JBJOKU010000245.1:0-3159 GCA_046045925.1 Pseudomonadota bacterium | reverse complement strand
TGCACATAGACTCGCCAAATTCAAAATGGACGATTGACATTTGCCTGAGGCAAAGCGCGGTGTGGCCCTTGCATGTCAGCAAGGTCTGTGACTGGCGCGAATTTGACCCCTGCGATATGAACCACATGCAGCGCGGGCAAGACATGAAAACCGATCCGTCCCTGGAGTTCAATACCGTCTATCTTGAGCCTGGCGATGCGGTGGTGTTTTGCAGCAGTGCGCAGTGGCACTGGCGTGACTCCATTCCCCTGGCTGGTGGAGATGCTTTTTGTGATTTGCTGTTTCTGTCTTACGCCCCGGCGGGGTTTTCGCAAGACAGTGTGGCCCTCAGGTCGGGCATTCCAGACAAGAACCACCCCGCGTAGGCGACACGAACGGAGTCGGACTTTACGGGCATGACCCGGTGTTCCAGATCGTCTCCGATCCTGAACAGGGTGGCATCGCCGAGGCGGCGTTGCGTCACGGCGCCCAGTATTTCGTGTGTGAGGGCATGACGCAGTTCAAAGCCACCCCCATTGCAGGCAATCTCCTCCAGGCACAGGCTCATGCCAACACGGCGCTGGCCGTTGATGTCGTCGTGCCAGCTGTCGTAGTGGCCGACGCTCGGATTCATGCGAAAGATACGACCCCGGAAGCTGGTGATTTCGTGATCTCCCGTGATGGCCCTGACCATCTCGATGAACTGGGGCTCGCAGATCACAAAGCCCAGCAAGCCGAGCGCAGCGTCACAGCGGGCCACCTCCTCACTGGCAATGTCGCCGTTGTCTTCGTGCAGGCGTGTCGTCCAGACTGCGCACCGGAGTTGCCCGATCAAGATGTCACAGAGCTCTTTGCTGAACAGCGAAGGCAAAACCAGCATGCTGGCGCGGGCATATTGCTGGCGGCATGCCTCGATTTCATGGGTGGGGGCTTGCAGCCCGGACAGTGAAACGCTAATCATGGGCATTGAGTGCGCGGTTGATGCACCGGGCCAGATTCTTTGGGTCATTTTCAGCGAGTGATGCGCTCCATTGTCTTTCAATGCTTTGCCAGAGCTCAGCGCCGCCCTGCACACCCATGAAGTGGGGCTGATTGTTCTCAACGCTGGCATACGAGCTCAGGGGGTAGTGGTCTTTGGATGCCAGAACGCCCGCACGGCCCCTGTGCAGTGCATAAGCTTCTTCGTAGCTCCGGAAGTCAAAAACAGGCAGTCCTGCCCGCCGGATACTGCGCTGCATCCAATAGCTGGGCGACCCGTGATTGACCCAGGGCAGGATGCCCCACCGGTGGCAAACATCCCGCCTGAACGCCAGGAAGGAGGCTTGTGCGTGAGGCATTCCGTGGCCGCCATGACGCATTTCGCCTGCCAAGGCGCAGCCAGACTTGAAGATGTCCATCAACTCATGCAAGCAGTCATTGCGCAGAAAGGCCACATCGGTGTCGATGGCCAGAATGACATTGGCCCTGGAGTTGATGCGATCCAGCGTGCGTATGCCCAGCCGGATGGCGCGTGCGTGGTTGAGGCGCCAGCGGTTGGGGACATGAATCACGCGTGCATCGAGGGCGGACAGTTCATCGAGCATGGCCGGGCCGCCATCGCGCGAATCGTTGTCCACCACCACGATCTCTGATACGCAAGAGAGGGCTGATTGCTTCGACAAAGTCAGCAGCATGAGCGACAACCACCGGGTTGTTGAATAGTTCGCCGTGACCAGTGCGATCCTGATGCCGTCATCGATGCGCGGAACGGGACCCGCCCGCGTGAATTACCATTTCAAGACCGCGCCCAACTGGTCGAAGCGTTCTTCCAGTTGGCGACGGATGGTGTCGAGGAGGCGGCGCATCGTCAAATCATATCCGCCGCTCCCGGATGTCAGGGGCGATTAGCCCAGCAAGGCATTCACCCGCTTGACATAAGCGGCAGGGTCTGCCGGCAAGCCGCCTTCGGCCAACAAGGCTTGGTCGAAGAGGATGTGGGCGAGGTCGTGAAAGTGCACAGAACCCTCGAGCTTTTTCACCAAGCCGTGCTCGGGGTTCACTTCGAGGATGGGCTTGCTCTCGGGCACAGGCTGGCCTGCGGCCTTGAGCATGCGCAGCATCTGCGGGCTGATGTCGTGTTCGTCGACCACGATGCAGGCGGGGCTGTCCACCAGGCGTGAAGTGGCGCGCACGTCCTTGGCCTTGTCTTTCAGCGCCTCTTTGAGTTTGGCGAGCAAGGGCTTGAAAGTTTCGGCGGCTTCTTCGGCGGCTTTCTTCTCGGCTTCGTCTTGCAGCTTGCCCAAGTCCACCGCACCCTTGGCCACGCTTTGCAGCGGCGTGCCGTCGAACTCATTGACAAAGTTGAGCGCCCACTCGTCCACGCGGTCAGTCATGAGCAGCACCTCGATGCCCTTCTTGCGGAAGACTTCGAGCTGCGGGCTGTTCTTGGCAGCGGCCAGCGAGTCGGCGGTGATGTAGTAAATGGCCTCCTGGCCTTCTTTCATGCGGGCCTTGTAGTCGGCAAAACTGGTCAGGCCTTCTTGTGAGCTGCTGGCGTAACGGGCCAGTTTGGCGATGCGGTCTTTGTTGCCCAAGTCTTCGCCCATGCCTTCTTTGAGCACAGAGCCGAACTCTTGCCAGAAGGTGGCGTATTTGGCCTTGTCTTCGGTGCTGGCTTCTTCGCTGGTTTCGAGCTTGGACAAGTCTTCCAGCATGGAGAGTACGCGGCGTGTGTTGCCCTCGCGGATGGATTTCACGTCGCGGCTTTCTTGCAGCAGCTCGCGGCTCACGTTGAGTGGCAGGTCGGCAGAATCCACCACGCCTTTGATAAAGCGCAGATAGGCAGGCATCAGCGCCTCGGCATCGTCCATGATGAACACGCGCTTCACATACAGCTTCACGCCTGCCTTCTTGTCACGGCTCCACAAGTCCACTGGGGCCTTGGCGGGCACGTAGAGCAACTGCGTGTACTCGGTTTTGCCTTCCACGCGGTTGTGGCTCCAGGTGAGCGGGTCTTCGTAATCGTGGCTGATCTGCTTGTAGAACTCGCTGTACTGCCCGGGGGTGATGTCAGCCTTGGATCGGCTCCACAGCGCAGCGGCCTGGTTGACGGTTTCCCACTCACCGGTTTTCACCATCTCGCCGGGCTTGCCTTCTTCTTCCGACTCTTTCCACTCCTCTTTTTGTAGCAAGATGGGCAGG
>JBJOKU010000244.1:0-3163 GCA_046045925.1 Pseudomonadota bacterium | reverse complement strand
CCAGGTCAGCAGGGTGGGTATGGTGAAAAACATGTCGTCCTCGGATGCTCACTGTGCATCTTAATGCAAGGCCCGGTAAATCTCTTGAGCCAGCTCCAGCGAAATGCCCTCCACACGGGCCAAGTCTTCCACGCTGGCCTGCGCCACGCCGCGCACGCCGCCAAACTGCGCCATCAGCTTGGCTCGCCGCTTGGGGCCCACACCGTCAATCTCTTCAAGCTTGCTCGCGCCAGTGCGCACCCTGGCGCGGGCGGCCCGCATGCCGGTGATGGCAAAGCGGTGCGCCTCATCGCGGATCTGCGCCACCAGCATGAGCGCGGCGGAATCGCTGGGCAGGGTGAGCTTGTCGCGGCCATCGGCAAACACCAACTCTTCCAGCCCCACTTTGCGGCCTTCGCCTTTTTCCACGCCCACCAGCACGCCGATGTCCAGCCCGAGATGCTCAAACACCTCGCGGGCCATGGCCACCTGCCCCACGCCACCGTCGATCAGCACCACATCGGGCAGTTTCAAATGTGCATTGTCGGCAGCGCCTTCACGGGCCGCCTCGGCGTGCTTGCTGTAGCGCCGGTGCAGCACCTGCTTCATGGCGGCATAGTCGTCGCCAGGGGTGATGCCTTCGATCTTGTAGCGGCGGTACTCGGCCGACAGCATCTTGTGCTGCCCGAACACCACACAACTCGCCTGCGTGGCCTCGCCCGCCGTGTGCGAAATGTCGAAGCACTCGATGCGGATTTTTTCCAGGTCGTCCGCCACCAAATCGAGCACCTGCGCCAGCGCCCGTGTGCGAGCCTGCTGCGAGCCCTCTTCGGCCAGCAACCGGGCGAGCTGGATGGCCGCATTCGTCTGCGCCATCTCCAGCCACACCTTGCGCTGCTCGCGCGGGGCCGTCACCACCGTGGGCTTCGCGCCTTGTGGACTGGCGAGGTCTTTCACCAGCTCTTTGCTCACCGCGTGGCTCAACACGAGCGCGTCAGGCCAGGGCGTGTCGAGGTAATGCTGCGAGATGAACGATTCGAGCACCTGCGTTTCGGCGCTGCGGGTGATGTGGGGAGACGGAAGCCGTTCGCCCTGAGCTGACCCCGATTCAGTCTCAACATCCAATGCAGCAATTTGCAACGCATCGTCCACATGCGAAGGAAAGTACGCCCTGTCTCCCAAGTGCCGGCCACCGCGCACCATCGCCAAGTTCACGCAGGCGCGGCCACCCTCGATCTTCACCGCCAGAACGTCCACGTCTTTGTCCGACACCGCTTCCACCGCCTGCTGGTGCAGCACCTTGGAGAGCGCTGTCATCTGGTTGCGCAGCGCGGCGGCCTGCTCAAATTCGAGCCGCTCGGCGCAGGCCATCATCTCGGTCTGGATGTCTTGCAGCAGCTCGGTGGTCTGCCCTTTCAAGAATCGCGTGGCGTTTTGCAGATCGTGCGCGTAGCCTTGTGAGCTCACCAAGTTCACACAGGGGCCTGAGCAGCGCTTGATCTGGTAAAGCAGACAGGGTCGCGAGCGATTGGAAAACACCGTGTCTTCGCAGGTGCGCAGGCGAAACACCTTTTGAATGAGCTGTATCGTCTCTTTTACCGCCCAAGCACTCGGGTAGGGACCGAAGTACTGGCTTTTCCTGTCCAAACCGCCCCGGTAATACGCCACACGCGGAAAGGCGTGGTTGCTCAGCTTGAGATAAGGGTAGCTCTTGTCGTCGCGAAATAAGATGTTGTAGCGCGGGTGCTGCGTCTTGATGAGCGTGTTTTCAAGAATAAGCGCCTCGGCCTCGGAGCGCACCACCGTGGTTTGCAGGCTCGCGATCTTGCCCACCATGTGGCCGATGCGTGTGCCGCCGTGGTCTTTCTGGAAATAGCTCGACACCCGCTTCTTGAGGTTGATCGCCTTTCCCACATAGAGCAGTTGCCCCTGCGCGTCGAAGTAGCGATACACACCCGGCAAGGCAGGCAGCGCCGCCACTTCGGCCAGCAATGATTCGGGAAACACACGTTCACTCATCCCTGTATTGTGGACAATCGCAGCCATGCACTCGCGTCACCACTGGGATATTTTTTGCAGGGTCATCGACAACTACGGCGACGCTGGTGTCTGCTGGCGGCTCGCCCGCGACCTCGCCAGCCGAGGCAAAACCGTGCACCTCTGGATTGACGATGCCACCCCGTTGAGCTGGATGGCCCCGCAGGGCTGTGCCGGTGTCACCGTGCACAACTGGCAAGACGCCCCGCAACACTACGAGCCGGGCCAAGCCATCATCGAAGCCTTCGGCTGCGAGCTGGACGATGCAGTCAAAGCCAAGCTCGCCCAAGCTGCACGAACCAAAGACCCCGCTCGCCCTGAGCCAGATTCCGTTCACCCTGAGCTTGTCGAAGGGCAACCCACCTGGATCAACCTCGAATACCTCAGCGCCGAAGACTACGTGCGCCGCAGCCACGGCCTGCCCTCGCCCCAAATGAGCGGCCCCGCCAAAGGCCTCACCAAACACTTCTTCTACCCCGGCTTCACCGAAGGCACAGGCGGCCTCATCCGTGAGCAAAACCTCGTCGAACGCCAGCAAAACTTCAAGCCTGAGCCGTGGCTCCAAAGCCAAGGCATCCCCCTCAGTCCCAACGCCCTGCGCGTGAGCCTCTTCTGCTACGAGCCCCCGGCACTCGCCCAACTCATCGCCCAACTGCAGGCACTGCCCCGCCCCACGCAACTTCTCGTCACCCACGGCCGCAGCACCACCCACTGCCGCCAAACCCTCGCCCGGATAGGCCTGCCTGAACACGGTGCAGGCACCCTGCAAATCATTTATCTGCCCGCCCTCACCCAAGACGACTACGACCACCTCCTCTGGAGCTGCGACCTCAACTTTGTGCGCGGTGAAGACTCACTCGTTCGCGCCATCTGGACTGGCATTCCCTTCGTGTGGAACATCTACCCACAAGACGATGGCGCGCATGTCGCCAAGCTGCGGGCGTTCATGAACTTGATGCCGCTGAGTGCGGCGCAGAGGGGGTGGTTTGAGGGGTGGAATGAGGCTGGCTCTGGCCGTCTCGGCGCACTGGATGAATTGCTGCAAGCTGATGCGTCTTCGATGACCATGCTTCGCAACATGTCCATGCCAAGTGATCTGGCAAATCAACTGATGGAGTTTGCGTTGGCTGAAAATTCAATACATGAA
>JBJOKU010000243.1:0-3170 GCA_046045925.1 Pseudomonadota bacterium | reverse complement strand
ATTTGGTTGCCTCAAGTCCTCAAGGATGCGGGTCTGAAAGTGGCTTGTGTGGATGGTTGGGAAAACCGGGGGCGCGCAGAAATGGGCGTGGTCAAGGGAGTGCTGTGCCACCACACAGCGGGAGCAACCTGCGGCAATATGCCTACGCTGGGCCTGCTGGTGAATGGACGGCCCGACCTCAAAGGTCCGCTGGCCCAGTTGGGGCTGGGGCGGGATGGTACGTTTTACGTGATTGCCGCTGGGCGAAGCAATCATGCCGGGCCGGGTGTGTGGCAGGGCATCGAGACGGGTAACAGCAGTTTCATCGGCATTGAGGCTGAAAACTGCGGCACCGAGGCCGACCCGTGGCCCGCAGTGCAAATGAATGCCTACCAACGCGGAGTGGCCGCCATTCTCAATAAGCTGGGGCATCACGATGCCCGCTATTGCGTGGGGCACAAGGAGTACGCGCTGCCCAAGGGACGCAAATCAGACCCCGACTTTGACATGGATGCTTTCCGGCAAGGCGTGCTGGGTTTCATGAACTCGGACGAGTCGCCTTCGCTGATTCCTGCGGTGGAGCCCGTACCCTCAGCGACGGGGCAACTGGCTCGCGCCACGATACGGCGCGGCTCCAGCGGAGAATTGGTCAAGCTCTTGCAACAGAAACTGGGCCTTGCCCCGGACGGCAATTTCGGACCTGGCACCGAAGCTGCCCTGCGCGAATTCCAGCGCAAAGAGGGCATCGTGCCCGACGGCATCCTCGGGCCAAAGACATGGGCCGTGCTTGACAAGCAAACATGAGTGTTTTGCCCATGTTTTTACGGCGCTTTACAAGCCCGATGTGAACGCGCAGGCGGTTTGGCGCGTTGGGTGAGGCAGGAGAGACATTCATGACTTTGGCCCCGCTCACCGAAGACCAAGCCCGCCACCTCTTGCGGCGAACCGGATTCGCCCCTGCTGAAAGTGAAGTGCGGGCGCTGGTTGGACACAGTGCCGGCAAGGCGGTGGCCCAGCTTGTTGCGGCTGCTGCAAACCGCAAGCCTGCAACACCGCCCCCCGGCTTTGCGAGCCAGCCCATGCCTGCCGCACGGCCAGCAGACATGCGGCCCGAGTCGAACCAGGCTTTCCGCCGCGAGCAGGCAGCCCATGCGCTGGAGGTCAAGGTTTGGTGGTTCCGGGAGATGCTTGGCACTCCCTATCCGCTGGCCGAGCGCATGGTGCTTTTCTGGCACAACCACTTTGCCACTTCACAGCAAAAGGTGATACGCGCTCACGCCATGTGGAGACAGCACCAACTGCTGCGGCAGCATGCCCTGGGCAACTTTCGCGCCATGCTGCATGCAGTGGGCAAAGACCCAGCCATGCTGGTGTATCTCGACGGAGCGCAGTCGCGCAAAGAAGCGCCCAACGAAAACTTTGCCCGCGAGGTGATGGAACTCTTCACACTGGGGCAGGACAGCAGGGCCTACACCGAGCAGGACATCAAGGAGGCTGCCCGCGCTTTCACGGGCTGGAGCGTGGAACGCGATGATTTCTCGTTCCGCTGGCGGCCCTTTTTTCATGATGCAGGAGTCAAAACCATTTTTGGCCAAAGCGGTGCATTCGACGGCGATGCCGTGCTCGACTTGTTGCTAGACAGCGCCCGTGTGAAGGGCGCGGCCTCGCGCTTCATCGTGGGCAAACTCTGGCGCGAGTTTGTCTCGTCCGAGCCAGACAAAGTGCAGCTTGCCCGCATTGCAAACCAGTTTGAGCAAAGCGGTTATGACATTACCGTGGCTCTGCGCGAGTTGCTGCTTTGCCCGCAGTTCTGGAGCGCCGACAACCGGGGCAGCCTGATCAAGAGCCCGGTGGAGTTGATCGTGGGCACGATGCGCCAACTCGGCATCCAGACAGACGACCCCACGGCCCTGGTGCTCAAGAGCGCACAGTTGGGGCAAAACCTCTTGCTGCCACCCAATGTGAAAGGCTGGCCTGGTTACACAGAATGGATCAACGCCACCACATTGCTGGAGCGCAAGCGCTTTTTGGAACAGATGTTCCGCGTGGCGCAGCAAAACCCGCGCAGCCGGGCCGGGGCCGACCCGGCGATGAATGCGTCCATGGGCAGTGCCATGACTTCGCCCGCCATGCGCATGCAGGATTTGCGCCGCGAGTTCGGCGAAAAGGGCGTGGGCACGGCGCAGCGCGAGCTCAACCAGTTGCAGCAGGTCATGGGGCCGCAGGGCGTGGCCCGGGTGGCGCAATCGGTGCAAAGTCTGGTGTGGGATGCGCAGGCCTTCTTGCAGGTTTTCGGGGCCTGGCCCGATCGCGAGCCCGGTATCGAATCCAAACGCCAGTTGCAGCTGGCAATGCTGGCTGCCGAGCCCACGCAACCCATTGCAGCGGGTACGGTGGGCTGGGCCCATGTGCGTGCGCTCACGCAAGACGCGGCCTATCAAGTCAAATGAGGTGTTTCATGAACCTGCAACGCCGACAATTCATACAGCAAGGCGCAGCGCTCTCGCTGCTGGTCAGCGGCACCTGGACGCAAGCCTGGGCACAACGGGCGGGCAGCGTGGCCGAGCGCGTGCTCATTCTGGTGGAGCTCAAAGGGGGCAACGATGGGCTCAACACCGTAGTGCCCTACGCCGATGCCACCTACCAGGCATGGCGGCCCACGGTGCGCATCAAGCCTGAAGAGGCGCTGAAGCTCGACACCGTGCGGGGCATTGGGCTGGGCCTGCACCCCTCGTTGGCACCGCTGTTGCCGCTGTGGGAAAAGCAGCAACTGGCCATCGTGCAGGGGTTGGGGTATCCGCAGCCGAATTTGTCGCACTTTCGCTCCATCGAGATATGGGACACCGCCTCCAACAGCAGCGAATACCTCGACGAGGGCTGGGTCACGCGGGCCATGCATGCCGGTCTGGAGAAGTCGCCCTTCACCACGCAAGGTGTGATTGTGGGTGCGGGTGACTTTGGCCCCCTGGCCGGAGCCCGTGCCGTGACGCTGCAAAACACCGAGGCCTTTGTGAACCAGTCGCGCCTCGCGAGTTACCACGAGACGGCCGGCACGGCGGCGCTGCGTCATGTCTTGCAGGTTGAAAACGACATCAGTTCGGCGGCGCAAGGCCTGCGCAGCGAAAAGGTCAGTTTCAAGACCGAGTTTCCCAACACGCCATTCGGCAACGCCGCCAAGGCCGCGGCGCAGA
>JBJOKU010000242.1:0-3192 GCA_046045925.1 Pseudomonadota bacterium | reverse complement strand
GAACCACGAGTAATAGACCACGTTGTTGACGTGGCCGTACATGTCGTTGTCCATCCACCGGGTGGGGATGGTGCGAAAGGCCGCGTAGGCGCTGCGCGGCTCTGGCGTTGGCCTGCTCGACATCGCGCTCAGGCCAATCAGGCCAGCTCTTCCTTGCGGATGCGGGTGATGGGCGCGAGCACGGTGGGCAGCGCTTGCATTTGCGCGATGGCATCGTTCATGGTGCCTTCGCGGGTGTCGTGCGTGAGGATGATGAGGTCGGTCTGGCTGCCTTCGCTCACTTCATCGGCTTCACGTTGCAACACGGCATCGATGCTGATGCCCATGCCCGCGAGAATGCCAGTCACGTTGGCAAGCACACCCGCCTTGTCGGCGACGCGCAGGCGCAGGTAGTAGCTGGTAACGATCTCGCTCATGGGCACCACTTGCGCAACGCTCTGCTTGCCGGGCTGGAAGGCCAAGGCAGGCACGCGGTGGGCCACGTCGGCACCAGCCAGACGGGCGATGTCCACCAGGTCGGCGATCACGGCAGAAGCAGTGGGCTCGGAGCCTGCGCCCTTGCCGTAGTAGAGCGTGGTGCCGACGGCGTCGCCCTGCACCATCACGGCGTTCATCGCACCTTCAACGTTGGCGATCAGGCGCTTGGCGGGCACGAGGCTGGGGTGGGTGCGCAGCTCTATGCCTTCCACGCCATTGACGGTGACGCGCTTGGTAATGCCCAGCAGCTTGATGCGGTAGCCCAGTTGTTCGGCATATTTGATGTCAGCCGCACCCAGTTTGGTGATGCCTTCCACATAGGCCTTGTCAAACTGCACGGTGGTGCCAAAGGCGATGGCGCTCATGATGGTGGCCTTGTGGGCTGCGTCCACGCCTTCGATGTCAAAGGTGGGGTCGGCTTCGGCGTAACCGAGGCGCTGCGCTTCCTTGAGAACGACATCAAAGTCGAGGCCCTTGTCGCGCATTTCGGACAAGATGAAGTTGGTCGTGCCGTTGATGATGCCGGCCACCCACTGGATGCGGTTGGCAGTCAGGCCTTCGCGCAGCGATTTGATGATGGGAATACCACCGGCCACCGCCGCTTCAAAAGCCACCATCACGCCCTTGGCCTGCGCGGCGGCAAAAATTTCGCTGCCGTGCACAGCCAGCAGCGCTTTGTTGGCGGTGACGACGTGCTTGCCAGCGGCAATGGCCTCGAGCACCAAAGTTTTGGCGATGCCGTAGCCGCCGATCAGCTCGATCACCACGTCAATCTCGGGGTTGGCAATCACGGCGCGGGCGTCGTTGACCACTTGGGCTTTGTCGCCCACGATGGACTTGGCGCGGGCGGTGTCGAGGTCGGCCACCATGGCCACTTCGATGCGCGTACCCGCACGGGCGGCGATTTCATCGGCGTTGCGCGAGAGCACATTGAACACGCCGGAACCCACGGTTCCGATACCCAGAAGACCCAGTTTGATGGCTTTCATATTTCTACAGTTGTTTTGATGTGTTGGCAAAAATTCAGACCAGCTTGTCGGTGCCCTTGCGCTGGCGATAGCGCTCAAGGAACTTGGCAATGCGGCTCACGGCTTCGCGCAGGTCGTCTTCGTGCGGCAGGAAGACAATGCGGAAGTGCTGGTTGTCGGGATAGTTGAAGCCCGAGCCCTGCACCAGCAGCACGCGGGTTTCGGCAAGCAACTCGGCAATAAATGCCTTGTCGTCGTCGATGGGGTAGATCTTCGGATCCAACCGCGGGAACATGTACAGCGCAGCCATGGGCTTGACGCAACTCACGCCGGGGATGGCGGTGATCATCTCGTAGGCGGCATCGCGCTGGCGGCGCAGACGGCCACCCTCTTTCACGAGATCATTGATGCTCTGGTAGCCGCCCAGCGCGGTCTGGATGGCCCATTGCCCAGGCACATTGGCGCACAGGCGCATGGAGCTGAGCATGTTCAGGCCTTCGATGTAGTCTTTCGCAGGCACCTTGTCGCCGCTCACCACCATCCAGCCTGCGCGGTAGCCGCAACTGCGATAGCTCTTCGAGAGCGAGTTGAAGGTCAGCGTGAGCACATCGGTGGACAGCGAGCCCATGGCCGTGTGCTTGTTGCCGTCGTACAGCACCTTGTCGTACACCTCATCGGCAAAGATCACGAGGCCGTGTTCACGGGCAATCTCGACGATGCCTTTGAGCAGCTCATCGCTGTAAAGCGTCCCGGTCGGGTTGTTGGGGTTGATGACCACGATGCCCTTGGTGTGCGGCGTGATCTTGGCGCGGATGTCGGCCAGTGAGGGCATCCAGCCATTGTTTTCATCGCAGGTGTAGTGCACCGCGCTGGCCCCCGAAAGGTTCACGGCTGCCGTCCACAAGGGGTAATCGGGGGCGGGCAACAGTAACTCGTCGCCCTCGTTGAGCAAGGCGTTGGTGGCCATCACGATCAGCTCACTCGCGCCATTGCCCAGATAAATGTCGTCCAGCGTCACACCCGCAATGCCTTGCTGCTGGGTGTAATGCATCACCGCTTTGCGTGCCGCAAAAATGCCTTTGCTGTCGCTGTAACCTGCCGAGGTGGGCAGGTTGCGGATCATGTCCTGCTGGATTTCTTCGGGCGCATCAAAGCCGAACACCGCGAGGTTGCCGATGTTGAGCTTGATGATCTTGTGGCCTTCTTCTTCCATCTGCCGCGCCTTGTCGAGCACGGGGCCGCGAATGTCGTAACAGACGTTGGAAAGCTTGCTGGATTTCTGGATGGTCTTCAAAGTCCCTCCAAAGCAGGGAATGACAGGGGCAAAATGCCCCTGTTTAGGGGTGAAACCTATAATTTCACCACACTTATGCCCCAATTTGCGGCATCGCAGCAATGAATTTTCCATCCTCTCCCAGTCTGTTTGCCGCATGAAACTCCAGCCCGATGCCTTTGATGTTCAGTCCATTGCCGGGTATGGCCCCGGTTGGGTAGGTATTGCCAATGCCGAAGGTGGCACCAAGGTGACTCACAGCGTGGTCGTCGGTTCGCGAGGTGAAAACTTCGCCTGGAACTGCCCCCGCTTTGAAGAGTTGTCCCAGACACACTTCGACCAGTTGCTCGCCTGCAAGCCCGAGCTGATCGTGTTTGGCAGCGGCAACAAACTGCGCTTCGCGCCCCCGGCACTGATGCGTTCGCTCATGGCCGCGCGCATCGGCGTGGAAACCATGGACACACTGGCCGCCTG
>JBJOKU010000241.1:0-3229 GCA_046045925.1 Pseudomonadota bacterium | reverse complement strand
AGCAGCGCGAGCAATTCGAGCGGGTGGTTGATGCTGGCGTCGGCTTGCCAGTCGGCAATGTCCACGGCACCAAGGTAGCCGTAGGTGGCGGCCACGGTGGGCATGCTGGCGGCTTTGCCGGCCACGATGTCGCGGTGGTCGTCGCCTACGTAGATGCATTGCCCGGGCGGCAGGCCGATGCGGCGGGCTGCTTCGAACAGGGGGGCGGGGTGCGGTTTGGCGTGGGGGGTGGTGTCGCCGCCCACGATGGTGGCCGCGTTCGCAAAGAGAGGCATTTGCGCGGTGAGCGGCAGGGTGAAGCGTTCGAGCTTGTTGGTGACCACGCCCCAGGGTAATTTCTTTTGCTCAAGAGTGGAGATGAGTTGCGCCACGCCTTCAAAGGCGAAGGTACGCTCGGTCATGCTGCGCTCGTAGTTGCGCAAAAATTCTTCGCGCAGGGCAGCGAACTCGGGGGCTTCAGGGCCGATGCCAAAGGCAATGCCAATCATGCCGCGAGCGCCTGCTCCCGCCATGGGGCGGTATTGCTCCAGTGGCAGTGAGGGCAGGCCGCGGTCGGTGCGCATTTTGTCGGCGGCGGCTCCGAGGTCAGGGGCGCTGTCGATGAGGGTGCCGTCGAGGTCGAACAAGACGGCTTTGACGTGGGCAAACATTTTGGGTGTTTTCAAGCGGGGCGGCGAGTAGCCACGAGGTAGTTGACGCTGGTGTCGTCGCTCAGCTTGTAGCGCTGCATGAGGGGGTTGTACTCCATGCCCTTGAGGGAGTGGATGCCGAGCCCTGCTTGGCGGCAGAAGCTGGCGAGTTCGTCGGGACGAATGAATTTTTCGTATTCGTGGGTGCCACGGGGGAGCATGCGCAGCACGTATTCGGCACCCACAACGGCCAGCAACCATGCCTTGGCGTTGCGGTTGAGGGTAGAGAAGAACACCCAGCCGCCGGGTTTGACGAGGTCGTGGCAGGCCTTGACGATGGAGGCCGGGTTGGGCACATGCTCCAGCATTTCCATGCAGGTGACGACATCAAAGCTGGCGGGCTGGCGCACAGCCAATGCCTCGGCGGCGATTTCTTCGTAGCGGATGTTGGGGGTGGCGGCTTCGAGGGCGTGGAGTTGGGCCACCTTGAGAGGCTTGCTGGCGAGGTCAATGCCCAGCACGGTTGCGCCCTTGCGGGCCATGCTGTCAGCCAGGATGCCTCCGCCGCAACCCACATCGAGCGCCTGCAAGCCAGCCAGGGGGCAGAGCTGGTTGATCCATTCCAGGCGCAGGGGATTGATTTCGTGCAGGGGGCGGAATTCGCTGTCTTTGTCCCACCAGCGGTGCGCGAGTTCGGAAAACTTGGCCAGCTCGGCTGGATCAACGTTGGCTTGCGGGGCTTGTGTGCTTGCGGTGCTCATGGGCTGGATTGTCCCATCGGGAGGCGGGCGCTCAATTCATGCAGACGAAAAAAAGCCCCGCAGTGCGGGGCTTTTTGAAGTGAATCTGAAACCAGATTACTTGTTGGGGCGGGTGCCGACCACTTCGATTTCGACGCGGCGGTTTTTGGCCTTGCCTTCTTTGGTCTTGTTGTCAGCCACGGGCTGGCTTTCGCCTTTGCCTTCGGTGTAAACGCGGTTGGCAGCAATGCCTTTGGAAACCAGATATGCCTTGACAGCGTCAGCACGCTTGACAGACAGTTTCTGGTTGGCGGCATCAGAACCGTCGCTGTCGGTGTGGCCGACGGCGATGATCACTTCGAGGTTGATGCCACCAATTTTGCCGACCAGGTCGTCAATCTTGGCTTTGCCTTCGGGCTTCAGGACAGCCTTGTTGACATCGAAGAAGGCATCAGCAGCGTAGTTGACTTTCTGGGCCACTGCGGGCTTGGGAGCGGCAGCGGGAGCAGGCGCGGGCTTGGCTGCGGGAGCAGGAGCTGCCACGGGAGCGGGAGCAGGAGCGGGAGCGGGCTTGAGTGCGCCGTCGCAGTTCATGGCTGCGGTGGCGGGTGTCCAGTTGGCATCGCGCCAGCAGTATTCGTTGGTGCCGTTTTTCCAGACCAGATCGCCAGAAGCGTTGCGCCAGTTGTCAACAGCCTGTGCGCTGGCAGCGCCGGCGAGAGAGACAGAGGCAATCAGCAGCGCCACTTTATTCAGTTTCTTCATGGTACTCCTCATCAAGGATTAGGTTTGCAGCTTGGCTGCAATTGGTTCAAAGACCAAGCAACCGCGCTTGGATCGTGAAACTATTGTGCCATAGATGCCAGCCCCGACAAGATGTAACTGTCCCGCCTGCTTGACAGGCATCAATTCGTTGCAGTGGTGTTGCGTGATCGCTACATGCATCTGTCCCGCGTAGAATCTTCGGTTTCACGCCAGCAACCGGTGCGCCAGACAACCGGGTTGATCGAGACGAGCTCCATGACCCAATTCGCCAAAGAAACCCTGCCCGTCAGCCTTGAAGAGGAGATGCGGCGCAGCTACCTCGACTACGCCATGAGCGTGATCGTGGGCCGCGCACTGCCCGATGCCCGCGATGGCCTCAAGCCCGTGCACCGCAGGGTGCTCTTTGCGATGCACGAGCTCAACAACGACTGGAACCGCCCCTATAAAAAGTCGGCGCGTATCGTCGGTGACGTGATCGGTAAATACCACCCGCACGGCGACCAGTCGGTGTACGACACCATCGTGCGGATGGCGCAAGATTTCTCCATGCGCCACATGCTGGTGGATGGGCAAGGCAACTTCGGTTCGGTGGACGGCGACAACGCCGCCGCCATGCGATACACCGAAATCCGTCTGGCCAAGATTGCCCACGAACTGCTGGCCGATCTGGATAAAGAGACGGTCGATTTCGGCCCCAACTACGATGGCAGTGAAAAAGAGCCGCTGGTGCTGCCAACACGCCTGCCCAACTTGCTCATCAATGGCTCGGGCGGCATTGCCGTGGGCATGGCCACCAACATTCCGCCGCACAATCTCAACGAGGTGGTGGATGCTTGCCTGCACCTGCTGCGCAACCCCGAAGCCAGCATTGACGAGCTGATGGAAATCATCCCCGCGCCGGACTTCCCCACCGCCGGCATCATCTACGGTTTGTCGGGCGTGAAAGACGGCTACCGAACTGGCCGTGGCCGCGTGGTCATGCGTGCCAAATGCCACTTTGAAGACATCGACAAGGGCAACCGCCAGTCCATCATCGTGGACGAGATTCCCTATCAGGTGAACAAGAAAAACCTGCTCGAGCGCATTGCCGAGCTG
>JBJOKU010000240.1:0-3247 GCA_046045925.1 Pseudomonadota bacterium | reverse complement strand
TTCCACCAGCCCTGCGGCGTGCCACAGTCGGGCCAGCGTCTGGCCGACGCGGCCGCAGCCGATGAGGTTCAGGCGTGGGGTGGTCATGATTGTCAACTCAGAGGCAGGCACAAACGATAAACTGGTACAGCCCTTGCATTGTTACCGACACCGCAACCCGCACCCATTTGCCATGTGCCAGCTTCTCGGCATGAATTGCCGACTCCCCACAGATGCCACCTTCAGCTTCACCGGCTTTGCCCAGCGCGGCGGGCGCACCGATGAGCACAAGGACGGCTGGGGCATCGCATTTTTTGAATCGTCGGCTGATGGCGATGACCGCGGCCTGCGGCATTTTGTCGATCACCAGCCTTCGTGCGAATCGCCGGTGGCCAAGCTGATTGCCCAGTACCCCATCCAGAGCCGCAACGTGATTGCGCACATTCGCAAGGCCACGCAAGGCGAGGTGTCGCTGCGCAACACGCACCCCTTCGTGCGCGAGCTGTGGGGGCGCTACTGGGTGTTTGCGCACAACGGCAATCTGGAGAATTACGAGCCACGCCTGCACAGTCACTTCCGCCCCGTGGGCAGCACAGACAGTGAGCGTGCTTTTTGCTGGCTGATGCAGGAACTGGCCAAAAACCACGCCAGCGTGCCCAGCGTGGAAGACCTCACGCTCACGCTCAAGGAGTTGGTGCCGCAGATTGCGAAGCACGGCACCTTCAACATGCTGTTGTCCAACGGACAGGCGCTGTGGGCGCATGCCTCCACCAAGCCCGATTCGCAGGGGCTGTGGTACATGCAGCGGGCCTGGCCTTTCTCGACCGCGCAACTGATTGACGAAGACCTGGCCGTGAACTTCGCCGAGCGCAATTCGCCCGAAGACCGCGTGACGCTGGTGGTGAGCCAACCACTCACCCGCAACGAAACCTGGACACGCATGGCCCCCGGCGAGCTGGCGGTGTTTGTGGACGGCGAGCGCGTGGCCGCTCAAGCCGCGAGCTTGACTTCGGGCTGTGCCGCAGCCTGATACGCCGACATGAGGCGCTGCAAGTGCGCGGCGGCTTCGGGCTGCAAGTAGGGCAGCAGCAGGTTGAGCACATGGTGTGCCCCGCGCAGCAGCGCCACCTGCGCACTCTCGGGCTCCAGCGCGTGGCGCGGGTCGAGCACGTACTCGAAGCTCAGCCAGTAGGTGAGCACCACCACCATCGAGGTGGCGCAGGCGGGCATCTGCGCTTCTTCCATCTGCACCACACCTTGCGTTTGCAAGCCGCGCAGCAGAGCCAGTAGCGCGTGTACCTTGCGTTGCAGGATGCCCTGAAAGTGCGTTTCGAGTCGCCGGTTGTTCGAGAGCAGGTGATTGAGGTCGCGATAGAGAAAACGGTTCTGCCAGATCAGCTCAAACAGCGTGTGGATGTAGAACCACGCGTCCTCAATGTCTTGCGCACCATCGGCCGCGCCGAGCAGGCGCTCCAGCTCGACTTCGTAGGCATCAAACAGCGCGTTGACCAGTGTGTCTTTTGAGGGGTAGTGGTAGTAGAGATTGCCGGGGCTGATGCGCAGCTCGCTACAGATGTGCGTGGTGGGCACATTGGGTTCGCCGTAGCGGTTGAACAGCTCCAGCGTGACTTCGAGAATCCGCTGCGCCGTGCGGCGGGGGGCTTTTTTGACCATGAAACGGGTTTTGCCTGCTGGTGCTCAACCGCCGCGCTTGCCATTGCCCAGCTGACCCAAGGCGCTGGTTTTGCTTGCGCCACTTTTCTTTGCCGCCGCTTTTGAGGTTGCCGCTTTTGCAGTTGCGGTTTTCTTGGTTCCGGCTTTGGGTGTGGTCGCCACTTTAGCAACTGGGGCAGCAGCAGCCTTGCCACCCAGTGCCTTCACCTGCGCCTTGAGTGCCGCCACTTCATCGCGCAGGGCTTGCACTTCGTCGGCGGTGGGCACACCGAGTTGCTTGAGAGCACGAGCCACGCGGTCTTCAAAAATGCCTTCGAGCTTGCCGAAATTGCCCGATGCCAGAGCGGTCATCTTCTCGGTGGCTTCGGCCAATTTGCGTTGCGCGTCTTCCTGATTTTTCTTTTGCATGTCCACGCCGTCTTGCACCAGCTTCTGGAAGGCGTTCTCGCCGTCCTTCTGCGCCTTGGCAAAAGCGCCGAGGCCAGCCAGCCAGATTTCCTGCGCTGATTGCTGCGTGCCCTCGGGCAGTTTGGAGGGGTTGAGGAAGTCGAAACTGAAGGGGAAGGTTTTGGAATTCATGTCGTGTGCGGGTGGAAGACTTCGGCGCATCCTACTGCAATAATCAGGCCCTGCACAGAGACCTCAATGGTTTTGTGACCCGGTACCAGTGACTCACGAAAGTCTGCATGAAAGCTGTTATCTTGGCCGGTGGCTTGGGTACTCGCATCAGCGAAGAAACCAGTTTGCGCCCCAAGCCCATGGTGGAAATTGGCGGGATGCCCATGCTGTGGCACATCCTGAAGATCTATGCCGCGCATGGCATCCATGACTTTGTGGTTTGCTGTGGTTACAAAGGCTACGTCATCAAGGAGTACTTTGCCAACTACTTCCTGCACAGTTCGGATGTCACCTTTGACCTGCGCAACAACCAGATGCATGTGCATCACCGCGAGACAGAACCATGGAAAGTGACCGTGGTGGACACAGGCGAAGCCACCATGACCGGTGGCCGCCTGAAGCGGGTGCTGGCGCACGTGCAGGGCGACGAGCCGTTTTGCATGACCTACGGTGACGGTGTGGGTGACATCAACATCTCTGCGCTGCTGGCTTTCCATCGTGAGCATGGCAAAGATGCCACGCTCACCGCGGTTTACCCACCGGGGCGGTTTGGTGCGCTCGACCTTGGGCAAGATGGGCAGGTCACCGCGTTCAAGGAAAAGCCCCAGGGCGATGGCGGCATGATCAACGGCGGATTCTTCGTTCTCTCGCCAAAGGTGATCGATCTCATCAAGGACGACAGCACGGTCTGGGAGCGTGAGCCCCTTGAAACACTGGCCAGCCAAGGCCGTCTCATGGCTTACAAGCACGGCGGTTTCTGGCAACCCATGGACACCCTGCGCGACAAGATCCTGCTCGAATCCCTCTGGCAAAGTGGCCGGGCACCGTGGATGGTCTGGAAGTGAATCCACAATTCTGGCGTGGCCGCAAAGTCTTTCTCACCGGGCACACCGGATTCAAGGGCAGTTGGCTGTCCTTGTGGTTGCAGCAACTGGGCGCAGAACTTACAGGCTATGCGCTGCCAGCGCCCACAAAC
>JBJOKU010000239.1:0-3251 GCA_046045925.1 Pseudomonadota bacterium | reverse complement strand
GCATGGATGAGACCGACCATCTCGTGGCCTCCGGGGCCGACGGCAGCTTCGAAATCGCCCTGTGCTCATGAATGACAGCGCAGGTCAGTCTCTGACACGCTTGATGGCCTGCCCGCAGTGCCATCGCTCCGTGGTTTACGACACCCGCAACCCCTGGCGCCCGTTTTGCAGTGAACGCTGCAAGCAGGTGGATTTCGGGGCCTGGGCCAACGAGGAATTCCGCATGGCCCAGACCCCGGACTCCGAAGATGCCGATACCGGCATCGCAAACGAAGCGCCGTGACAACGTTCAACCCGCCTCTTTTCATGCGAAGTCACGTCTCCCACCTGCTGCTGGCTGTCCTGTTGGCAGCCCCCTTTGTGGCCACAGCCAAAAGCACGGCTCCTGCCAATAAAACGCCTGCCGAAACACACATCACATGTAAAACCTGGGCACAAAAACTACCGGGCATCAGCGAGTCGCAATGCAAGCAGGCCAGGCTGACACCATCCGGGGCGTATTCCACGCAACGCCGTTCAATCGACTGGCGCGATGTCGTACACAAGGGCATCGGCGAGACCACGGAAATCGCCACTGCGGCATCGGCAGCAACAAGCGCTTCAGCAAACGAATCCAGTCCCGGGCAGCGTCAACGCAAGGTGCTGGTGCTCGGTGGCATCCACGGCGACGAACTTTCGTCCAGCTCCCTTGCACTTGGCTGGCTGCATCTCGCCCTGAACTACACCTCCCACACCGAACCGGGAACACACTGGCGCTTCATTCCCATGCTCAACCCGGATGGCTTGCTCTCGCGCCCAACCACACGCACCAACGCCCGTGGCGTTGACCTCAACCGCAATTTCCCCACCCCAAATTGGCAAACCCAGGCCCGTCTTTACTGGGAAAAGCGCACAGGCAAGGACAAGCGCCGCTACCCGGGCAGCAAACCCTTGAGCGAGCCCGAATCGCGCTTTGTTGACGAACAAATTCGCCAGTTCACGCCCGACCTCATCGTCAGCATCCATGCGCCTCTGGGCGTGCTCGATTTCGATGGCCCGCCCAATGAGGGCTATGTGCCACCGTCCAAGCTCGGGCGGCTGTATCTCGACCAGGTGGGCATTTACCCCGGATCGCTCGGCCATTACGCTGGTGTTCACAAGGGTATTCCGGTCGTCACGGTCGAATTGCCCCATTCGATGAAAATGCCGCAAGCGGCAGAAGTCCGCCAGATGTGGCTTGATCTGCTGCGCTGGATGGACGAACGCCTGCCACGCAAATAAATCTACAGGAGACAAAACATGCCCGGCTTGTTACCCAACGTTGACCCCGATGGTCTGCTGGAGTTTTCCGTCGTCTACACCGACCGCGCCGTCAACCACATGTCGCAGCAATTCCAGGGCGTCATGCGCACCATCTCGGGCCTCCTCAAGGAGGTCTATCACGCCAAGAGCGCCATCATCGTCCCCGGCAGCGGCACCTTCGGCATGGAGGCCGTGGCCCGCCAGTTTGCGCACGGTAAAAAATGCCTCGTGTTGCGCAACGGCTGGTTCAGCTTCCGCTGGACGCAGATCATCGAGATGGGCCGCATCACCACCGACTGCACCGTGCTCAAGGCCCGGCCCGGCAGCAGCGATGCACAAGCCCCCTGGTCACCCGCTCCCATCGAGGAAGTCGAGGCAACAATAGCCCGCGAAAAACCCGCCGTGGTCTTTGCCCCGCATGTCGAAACCGCCAGCGGCATGATCCTGCCCGACGACTACATGCGCCGCGTGGCCGCCGCCGTGCACGCCGTGGACGGCCTCTTCGTGCTCGACTGCATCGCCTCGGGTGCAATGTGGGTCAACATGCAGGAGGTGGGGGTGGACGTGCTCATCAGCGCCCCGCAAAAAGGCTGGAGCAGTTCGCCCTGCTGCGCCATGGTCATGCTCAGCGAGCGTGCCCGCACCGCCATCGATGCCACCACGAGCTCCAGCTTCGCCTGCGACCTGAAGAAGTGGCTGGGCATCATGGAAAGCTACGAAAACGGCACTTTCGGCTATCACACCACCATGCCCACCGACGCGCTCACGCGCCTGTGCGCGGTGATGGTGGAAACACGCGAATACGGTTTTGCCAAGGTCATGCAAGAACAACAGGAGCTGGGCCGCAAGGTGCGCGAGTTGCTCGAATCGCGCGGCTTCAAGAGCGTGGCCGCCGAAGGGTTCAAGGCCCCGGGCGTGGTGGTGAGCTTCACCACCGACGCAGAAATCCACAACGGCAAGAAGTTCATTGCACAGGGCCTGCAAACCGCCGCTGGCGTGCCTCTGCAATGCGACGAAGGCCCCGACTTCAAAACCTTCCGCATTGGCCTGTTTGGCCTTGAAAAACTCCACAACCCCGATCGCAGCGTGGCGCACCTGACCGCCGCACTCGACCGCATGGGCTGATTCCCCGCCCCAGCTTTAGCCCTCATGAAGCTGGACTTCCTTCAGCAAGGACTGCGCAGCCTCTGGCGCGACTGGCGTGCAGGCGAGTTGCGCCTGCTGGTGCTCTCGGTGCTGTTGGCGGTGGCGGCGCTTAGCGCAGTGAGTTTTTTTGCCAACCGCATCAGCCTCGGGCTGGAGCGCGATGCCGGTGCCCTGTTGGGCGGCGATGCCGTGGTGGTGAGCGACCGCCATACGCCTGAATGGATCGTCGAGGCTGCGCGCAGCGAAGGGCTGCGCAGCGTCAAGACAACCCAATTCCCGACCATGGCTCAATCGGGCAGCGGCGACTCCTCCGTGAGCCGCCTGGTGGCGCTCAAGGCGGTGGCCCAAGGCTACCCCTTGCGCGGTGCGATTCGTTTGACACCACAAGCGCAGCAAGGTTTGCAAACCGGGTCCCCCGTTCGCGTCGAGCTTGTCGAAACGCAAAGAGTCAACCCCATCCCCGCACCGGGCGAAATCTGGGTCGATGCCCCGCTGCTCGACGCGCTCGGCGTACAAGTGGGCGATGCTCTCACGCTGGGCAATGCCAGCCTGCGCATCGCCGCCGTCATCGCCAACGAGCCCGACCGCGGTGCCGGCTTCATGAACTTCGCGCCACGCGTGCTGATGAACGAAAGCGATTTGCCCTCGACGCAACTGGTGCAACCCGCCAGCCGCATCACTTGGCGGTTTGCCGTGACAGGCGATGCACCCAAGGTGAAGCGCTTTCGTGAACACGTTGAAAAGCGCCTCATGACCGAATCGACCTTGGCCGACATGCGCGGCCTTCGTCTGGAAAGCCTCGAATCGGGCCGCCCCGAAATGCG
>JBJOKU010000238.1:0-3263 GCA_046045925.1 Pseudomonadota bacterium | reverse complement strand
GAAACGGGGGGGGCGGCAGCCCCAGCCGCTGCGGCCATCAATCCCGCAGCAGCCATTGGCGGCGCGGTCAATCAAGACCAGGGCAAGGCGCTGGCCAACAGTCTGTTTGGTGCGCTTGCTGGCAAGGGGGGCGCAGGCAATGCACAGGCCGCCAACTTGCTGGGTGGCCTGTTCGGCGCCGCCAAAAACCAGGCCGTCGCGCCGCAACA
The DNA here is from genome assembly GCA_046045925.1 of Pseudomonadota bacterium. Lineage (GTDB taxonomy): Bacteria > Pseudomonadota > Gammaproteobacteria > Burkholderiales > Burkholderiaceae_C > JBJOKU01. Next base: position 3,054 of record JBJOKU010000238.1, on the reverse strand, counting down.
AGTGGCCGCCGCCGCACCCGCAGGCAACCCGCAGCTTGCCAGCCAAGCCCAGGCTCGCAAAGAGCACTTGACCAGCATGTTCCTCTCCAAGGGCTGCAAGATGTCAGATGTCACACGCTGATCCCGTTTTCCTTTCAAACCCCCAAGCAACCAACAACCCCCACAAGGAGTGAACCCATGAAAGCTGCCCACAAGATCCTGGCCCTGACGGCAATTGCATTTGCCGCCAGCGCACAAGCCCAGAACATCGAGCGCATGAAAATGACCGATGGCGACTTGAACTGCCAGCAGATCTTCACCGAGATCAAGCAGATGGACACGGTGATCGCCCAAGCCAACGCAGCCCCGGCTGCTGCTGCGCCCGCTGACAACGGCGTGGGCCAGCAAGTCGCTGGAGCCGTGGCCCAGCAAGCGGTGGCCCAGGTCGCTGCCCGCAGCGGCTTTGGTGGTCTGTTCGGCGGTGGCGGCGGCGGTGCCGGCAGCCTGCTGGGTGGTGGTGGCGGCGGTGGTCTGGGCGGCCTGTTTGGCGGCATGGCCCAGCAAGCCGCACAACAAGCGGTTCAGCAAGCGGCTGCGCCTGCGCCGGCGGCCCCCGCAGGCAACCCCGTTCTGGCCCAGCAAGCCGCTGGCCGCAAAGAGCACCTCACCGGCTTGTTTCTTGGCAAACAATGCAAAATGAGCGAAGTGCAGTAACTCTTCACGCCAGCAAGGCGCGCAAACTCGCGCGACCAACAAAAAGGCTCCACACGGAGCCTTTTCCATTTAGACAATAGTCTTGGCGCAAGCGGGCGCTCACATCAGGCCACAATCTTGCCCGGATTCATGATGTTCAAGGGATCCAGCGCCTGCTTGATGGCACGCATCATGGCCACCGCCCCTGTGCCTGCCTCTTCCACCAAATAGCCCATTTTGTGCAGGCCCACGCCGTGCTCGCCGGTGCAGGTGCCGCCCAGGGCGATGGCGTTTTGCACCACGCGGTCGCTCAAGGCTTCGGCGGTTTGGCGCTCAGACTCGCTTGCCGGATCGATCAAATAGCCGTAGTGGAAGTTGCCGTCGCCCACATGGCCCACCAGAAAGTGTGGCAGGCCCGAGGCCTCCACATCCGCCGTGGCCGTGAGCAAACACTCGGCCAGTCGCGAGATGGGCACGCACACATCGGTGGTGATGGCCTTGCAGCCGGGGCGCGAATTGAGCGCCGCAAAAAACGCGTTGTGCCGAGCCGTCCACAGCCGGGTGCGATCTTCGGGTGTGGTGGCCCACTCGAAGGCTTGGCCGCCAAAATCTTGTGCCAACTCTTGCACCACCGTGGCCTGCTCCTGAACGCTGGCGGGTGAGCCATGAAACTCCATCAGCAGCATGGGCTCTTCGCGCAGGCTGAGTTTGGAATAGTTGTTGACCTGCGCCACCGAAGCGCCGTCGAGCAACTCGCAGCGGGCGATGGGCACGCCGAGCTGGATGATGCTCATGGCCGTGCGCACAGCCGCTTCAATCGTGGGGAAGGAGCACACAGCTGCCGACACCGCCTCGGGCAACGGATACACCTTGAGCGTGATTTCGGTAATCACGCCCAGCGTGCCTTCGCTGCCAATCATCAGCCGCGTGAGGTCGTAGCCCGCGCTGCTCTTTTTGGCGCGCGTGCCGGTGCGAATGATCTCGCCTTGCGCAGTGACCACCGTCAAGCCCAACACGTTTTCGCGCATGGTGCCGTAGCGCACAGCGTTCGTGCCACTGGCGCGCGTGGCGCACATGCCGCCGATGCTCGCGTCTGCGCCGGGGTCGATGGGGAAGAAAAGCCCCTCGCTCTTGATCGCGTCGTTGAGCTGCTTGCGCGTCACCCCGGCCTGCACCGTCACCGTCAGGTCTTCGGGGTTGCAGCTCAGCACCGCTGCCATGCGCGACACATCCAGGCTGATGCCGCCCTGCACCGCGAGCAAATGCCCTTCGAGCGAGGAGCCCACGCCGTAGGGAATCACGGGCGTTCCGTGCCCGGCACACAGGCGCACCGCGTCGGCCACGTCATCGTTGCTCTGCGCGAACACCACGCCATCGGGCGGGCGCACCGCATACGAGGACTCATCGCGGCCGTGCTGGTCGCGCACAGACTGGCCGGTGGAAAACTGCGAACCAAAGCGTTCGGCAAGGGCTGCCATCAACGCTGCGGGCGGGAGTCGGAGTGGGGGTGAGGCCAGCATGATCGTGCAAGGTGTTGGAAAAAGGGAATGTTCTCGTGCATTCTGCCGCAGCAAGGGCTGCGGGCGCTGTCACCAAGCCAACGGGCGGCCAAGGTGTCACAAAGGCGGAGTACATTGGCCCTTTCGCCATTCAACCGGAGGTATTCATGGACACCAGCAAAGTAACAACCTGGATCGACCAGGCGCAACCCATTCTCGTCAACTTCGGCCTCAAGGTGCTGGGCGCCATCGTGGTCTTCATCGTGGGCCGCTGGCTCATTGGCATTGCCTGCCGCGCCATTGGCGTGGTCATGACGCGCCAGAAGATCGACCTGACCGTGCAAGCCTATCTGGTGAGCTTTATCAATGTGGCGCTGAACATTGCGCTGGTAGTGGCCATTCTCGGCTACTTCGGCGTGGAAACCACCACCTTCGCCGCCTTGGTGGCAGGCGCTGGCGTGGCCATTGGCGCGGCTTGGGGTGGCTTGCTCTCCAACTTCGCTGCCGGCATCTTCTTGCTGGTGCTGCGCCCCTTCAAGGTGGGCGACTACATTCACGGCGGTGGCGTGGAGGGCACGGTAGTGGAGATTGGCCTGTTTGGCACCACCATCAACAGCCCCGACAACGTGCGCACCCTGGTGGGCAACTCCAAGGTGCTGGGCGGCGACATCAAAAATTTCAGTGCCAACGGATTCCGCCGTGTGGACTTGGCCGCGCAACTCGCTGGCAGCGCCGATGTGCACAAAGCCATCGCCCTGCTCAAAGACGCGGTGGCCAAAGTGGGCAACATCGACCCCAAGCAAGGCGTGGACGTGGAAATCATCGAGTTCAACGAGTTTGGCCCCAAGCTGGCCGTGCGCCCCTACTGCCACACCGACCACTA
>JBJOKU010000237.1:0-3283 GCA_046045925.1 Pseudomonadota bacterium | reverse complement strand
CCTTGCCGGATTTCTTGCCGATGTCACCACGCTGCACGCGCTCCATCAGGCAGCGGGGCGGTTCGGCCCCTTCGGCGAGTTGCTTGCCTGCGGCCACGGCGATGTCCAGACCCACGGTGTCGGCCAGCTCAATGGGGCCCATGGGCATGCCGAAGTCTTTCAGGGCGCGGTCGATGTCTTGCGGCGCGGTGCCCGCGTCCACCATCTGCATGGCTTGCAGCATGTAGGGGCCGAGCACGGCGTTGACCAAGAAACCGGGGGCGCTCTTGACGGGCAGCGGCAGCTTTTCGATCTGGCGCACGAAGGCGCAGGCGCGGCGCGTCACCTCTTCGTCGCCGCCATCGGCCTGCACCACTTCCACCAGCGGCATCATGGCCACGGGGTTGAAGAAGTGGATGCCAGTCAATCGCTCGGGGCGCTGGAGCACGGTGCGCAGGTCTTCGAGCTTGAGACTGGAGGTGTTGGTGGCCAAAATCGCATCGGGCTTCATGCGGGCTTCGAGTGACTTGAGCAGCGCGTGCTTGGCCTCGACGTTTTCGAAGATGGCCTCGATCACCACGTCGGCCTTGGCCACGCCGTCGCCGTTAACGTCGGGGATGAGGCGGTCCATCACCTCGCGGGCGCGGAGCTTGTCTTTCACGCGCTTGCCAAACAGCTTGGCCGCCCGCTCCATGGCCGGGGCGATGCGTTGCAGCGATTGGTCTTGCAGCGTGACCGTCATGCCACGCAGGGCGCACCAAGCTGCAATGTCGCCACCCATCACGCCCGCACCCACCACGTGCACGCGCTCGAAGCTCGCGTCACTGGCTTTACCGAGACCCTTGAGGCGCTCTTGCAGGTGGAACACGCGCACCAGGTTGCGTGCCGTGGGGCTTTGCACGATGCGGTCAATCGCGTCGTTGGCGAGCAAGGCATTGCCGTTGTACTTGGCCCAGATGTCGATGATGGCGTAAGGCGCGGGGTAATGCTGGGGACTGGCTTTTTTGGCCACCTGTTTGCGCGCGCCATTGGCCACGAGGAATTGCAGCGGCCCGGCCATGAGGTTTTGCATGAGCGGCAGGCCACGGCGGGGCGCGTTGGAGAGCACCATCATGCGGGCGGCATCGTCGGCCACGCGAGTGGGGACGCAGTCGTCGGCTAGGCCGAGCTTCTTGGCTTTTTTGGCGTCGATGGTTTTGCCGGTGAGCATCATGTCCATCGCGGCGGCGGGGCCGACGCGCTCGGGCAGACGCAACATGCCACCCCAGCCGGGCACGATGCCAAGCATCACTTCGGGCAGGCCCATCTTGGTGCCGGGTTCGTCCACCGCCAGCAGGTAGCGGCAGGCGAGAGCCAACTCCAAGCCACCGCCGAGGCAATGGCCCTTGACCAAGGCCAGAGTGGGGTATTTCACATCGGCCAGACGGTTGAAAAGGTTCCAGCCGCGGGCAATGAGGTTGCGCACTTCTTCGGCGCTGCCGAGTTGGCTGAACTCGCCAATGTCCGCCCCGGCAATGAAGCCAGCGGCTTTGGCCGAGCGGACGATCAGCGCCTTGGGCGGCTGGGCATCGAAGGCATCGAGCACTTGGGCGAACTCGGCCATGGCCTCGGCAGACAGCGAGTTGGTGGACTCACCGTCCTTGTCAAAACTCAGCCAGGTGATGCCCTGGGCATCGATTTCGGTGCGCCAGTGTTTGAGGGTGTCGATTGTGTTCATCTCAGCACACCTCCACCAGCATGGCACCGCCCAAGCCACCACCAATGCAGATGGTGGCTACACCGCGCTTGGCATTGTTGCGGTGCAGTACGTGCAACAGATGCAGAACGATTCGCGTGCCTGAAGCACCCACGGGGTGGCCGATGGACACGGCACCGCCGTCTACATTGAGGCGATCGTCGCTGACGCTGCCAAACAGGTTTTGCATGCCCAGCTGCTCCTTGCAGTATGTCTCTTCTTGCCACGCGGCCTGGCAGGCCAGCACCTGCGCGGCAAAGGCTTCGTTGAGTTCCCAGTAGTCGATGTCATTAACCGTGAGCTGCTGCTTGGCGAGCAGTTCGGCGCTGGCGTGCACCGGGCCAAGGCCCATTTGTGCCGGGTCAAGGCCAGACCATTGGCTGGCGGTAATCTTGCCGATGGGCTTGAGGCCCCATTTCTGCACCGCTTCTTCAGAGGCCAGCAGCACCCAGGCTGCGCCGTCGGTCACCTGCGAGCTGTTGGCGGCGGTGACGCGGCCATACTTTTTGTCGAAGAAAGGCTTGAGCTTGGCAAGGCCTTCCATGCTGGCATCTGCCCGCACGCCGTCGTCGCTTTCGTACACCTTGCCCGTGGCATCCATCACCGGGACGATCTCGGCCAGATGCCCCTGTTTGGCGGCTTCCAGGGCACGCTGGTGGCTGCGCACGCTGAATGCGTCCATCTGCGCACGTGAGATGCCAAAGCGGTGGGCGAGGTTTTCGGCGGTTTGCCCCATGAGCAGGCCCACCACGGGGTCGGTCAGGCCCTTCATCAGGCCGATCACCGGGTTGAGCAACATGCCGGGGCGCAGCTTCATGAAGTGGCCAAGCTTTTGCGTGGCGGTTTTCATTTGCATCATGTCGGCAAACCAGTTGACCATGCTGTCCGGGTAGAGCAACGGCGCACGCGAGAGCGCATCCACGCCACCTGCCAGCACGAGCTGTGCGCGGCCCGACTGGATGTTGGCCATTGCCGAATCGATGGCCTGCATACCAGAGGCGCAATTGCGCATCACCGTCCAGCCCGGCACTTTGTGGCCGCAGCCCAGGCGCAGGGCGACCATGCGACCAATGTTGGTTTCGTCCACCGAGGGCGCAGCGCAGCCGAGGATGACTTCGTCCAGATCACTGGGCGCAAAAGGCTGGCGTAGCAGCAGGGCGCGACCCGCCTGCGTGGCGAGGTCGGAGGCCGCGAAAGGGCCGGGCCGCCCCTTGGCCTTGAGAAAAGGCGTGCGGCAACCGTCAACGATGTAGATGGTTTGGCTCATGGCGTTCTCAGGCGGCGAGCTTCAGGGCGGGCGGTTCGGCTGCGGCGGACTTGCCCAAATCAAAGGGGAAGTCGTCCACGCGGATGACGATGTCGCGCAGGTGGTTGCGGCGCTGGAGCGTTTGCATCTCTTGCGATGTGATGACCTGTTTCTCGAAGGCAACCACGGCGATGTCACGCACGTTGGCTCGCGGGTCGCCGTCGAACAGGCCTTTCTTTTCGGCTTCGCGAATGCGGGCCTCGATGGGCTCGGCGGCGAGTGTGGCTTGCAGTGCCAATTCGATGGCGCCGATGGGCTCGTGC
>JBJOKU010000236.1:0-3287 GCA_046045925.1 Pseudomonadota bacterium | reverse complement strand
GACGCCATTCACCTCATCGTCGACCAAGGCCGCGTGGCGCTGGTGGACACCGCGCACTACGGCGCTGTGCCCCGCGTCTTGGCCGAGATGGAGAAGCTGGGCCTCGCCAAGGAGAGCGTGGACTACGTCATCCTCACCCACGTGCACCTCGACCACGCGGGCGCGTCGGGCCACTTCATGCGCGAATTTCCCAACGCCAAGCTGGTGGTTCACCCGCGCGGCGCCCGCCACATGATCGATCCCAGCAAGCTCGAAGCCGCCGTGCACGAGGTCTATGGCAAAGAAAATGCCCTGCGCATGTACGGCACGCTCGTGCCCGTGCCTGCGGACCGCGTGATCGAGGCCACCGATGGCCTGCAACTCAAGCTCGGCAGTCGCACACTCACTTTTCACGACACACCCGGCCACTGCCGCCACCATGTGCTCATTCACGACAGCCTCACCGGCCATGTGTTCACCGGCGACACCATGGGTCTGTCGTACCGGCAGTTTGACAACGCGGCGGGCAAGCAGTTCATCACGCCCAGCACCTCGCCCTCGCAGTTCGATCCCGAAGGCTTTCACCGCACGCTCAACTTGATCGAACGACTGAAGCCTGAGGCCGCCTACCTCACCCACTACGCCCAAGTGCGCGACATCCCCCGCCTGCTCACCGACATGCGCCGCCTCATCGACGCCCACATCGCCGTGGCCAAAGCCGCACAGGCTGAGGGCTTGCGCGGCGCAGAACGCCACACCCGCATCAAGACCGGCTTGCAGCACCTCTTCACCCAAGAAGCCGCCACCCAAGGCTGGGCCATGCAGGGCGAAGAGGCTCTGGCGTTTCTGGAGATCGACATCGAGCTGAACGCGCAGGGGCTGGAGGTTTGGCTGGATTCGTTGCCCTCACAAACCAAAGTGCTCGAACAGTTTGGTTCCGTGCAATATGACGAAGGTTACGATTACAAGGCTCAGAGAAATACCAAAGACGTTTAGGAGTTCAAACATGAAAACCCATGACGAATTGGTGAAAGCAATGTTGAAAAAACCCGGAGTGAAGGCTGAAGTAGTTCGCCTCGAGCGTGATGGCGGCGAATTTCTGAATGTTGGATATCGTGAAAATTACAGTTCTGTGATGCGTCCATACGCTGTTCTTCGCAGTGAAGTTGAAAAACTTGGCGCTGTGTGTCTTAAGGAGCAGATATACCCTGAATTCTTTGGCGGCAGTGCCCACTGCCTTTTCGAGGCGAATGATTGTGAGTTCCGGTTGGTTTGGGATGGAAAAGAAGAGTATGGCTTTTTGGAGGTTCCCGATGCATCCGGTGGATGGGTTGTCGCCGGGCCATTCGTCAATGACGTGTCCAGCCCGAAGGGAACTAAATTTGTTGAATTTATCGAGACGGCCAAGAGGCTGGTGAGCGGGTCCGATAAATAAAGGCTACAGAATCAGATCCACTCCTTTACCGTTCTCTTGCGCCACAATCCCCCCATGGAATCCCTCAAAGGCAAACACATTGTTCTCGGCCTGACTGGCGGCATCGCTTGTTACAAGGCGGCTGAGTTGTGTCGCTCGCTGGTCAAGGCGGGGGCGGCGGTGCAGGTGGTGATGACGGCTGCGGCTGAGCAGTTCATCACGCCGGTGACCATGCAGGCGCTGTCTGGGCGGCCTGTTTATGGCTCGCAGTGGGATGCTCGGCAGAGCAACAACATGCCGCACATCAATCTCAGCCGCGAGGCCGATGCCATTCTCATCGCTCCGGCAAGTGCCGACTTCATGAGCAAGCTGCTGCATGGCGGCGCGGACGAGTTGGTCAGCCTGATGTGCCTGGCCCGGCCCATCGACCGTGTGCCGCTGATCGTGGCCCCGGCGATGAACCGCGAAATGTGGGCGCATCCGGCCACGCAGCGCAACATCGCGCAGCTTCGCGCAGATGGCACAACTGTGCTTGACGTGGGGCAGGGCGATCAAGCTTGCGGCGAAACGGGCGATGGCCGCATGTTGGAGCCGGACGAAATTCTGCAAGACCTGCAAGCCTTCTTCACGCCCAAGGTGCTGGCTGGCCAGCGCGTGCTGGTGAGCGCAGGGCCGACTTACGAAGCCATCGACCCGGTGCGCGGCATCACCAACATGTCCAGCGGCAAGATGGGTTTTGCCATTGCCCGCGCTGCCGCGATGGCCGGGGCCGAGGTCACGCTGGTGGCGGGGCCGGTGGCGCTCGACACGCCGCGTGGCGTCGCTCGGGTGAATGTGCGATCGGCGGTGCAGATGCTTGACGCAGTGCAGTCGCGCGCCGATGCGTCGGATGTGTTCATCGCCACCGCCGCCGTGGCCGACTGGCGGCCCGCAACCGAAGCCGACCAGAAGATCAAGAAAGACGGCTCGGGCGAATGCCCCAGCCTCTCGTTCGTGGAGAACCCGGACATTCTGGCCACCGTGGCCCAGAGCGAACGCGCCAAAAGTGGCGAGTTGTTCTGCGTGGGCTTTGCCGCCGAGAGCCACGACCTGCTGGCCCACGCCACTGCCAAGCGGGCCCGCAAGGGCGTGCCGCTGCTGGTGGGCAACATCGGCCCCTCCACCTTCGGGCAGGACGACAACGCGCTTCTGCTCGTGGACGAACAAGGCTCGCGCGAAGTGCCGCGTGCGCCAAAACATGAACTGGCGACCGAACTCGTGCAGGTCATCGCCTATCGACTCTCTCACATGCAATCATGAAAATCGACGTCAAGATTCTCGACTCCCGCCTCAAGGACAACTTGCCTGCCTATGCCACGCCGGGCAGTGCGGGGCTTGACCTGCGTGCCTGCCTCACCGAGCCACTCACGCTGCAACCCAATGCCTGGCAACTCGTGCCCACGGGCCTCTCGATTTATCTGGCCGACCAAAACTACGCGGCGCTCATCCTGCCGCGCTCCGGCATGGGTCACAAGCACGGCATCGTGCTGGGCAACCTGGTGGGCCTGATCGACAGCGACTACCAGGGCCAGCTCATGGTGAGCGCTTGGAACCGCAGCCCCAACGCCTTCACCATCGAGCCGATGGAGCGCATCGCCCAGCTCGTCATCGTGCCGGTGGTGCAGGCGCAGTTCAACGTGGTGGATGAATTCACCGCTGCCAGTGAACGCGGCGCGGGTGGGTATGGCTCCACAGGCAAACACTGAACCGCATGAGGAAGACATCATGAGCGACGCACTGGTCATCCACACCCGCGACGAGCGCGGCGTACACGCCCTCACCCTCAACCAGCCGCAAAACTTCAACGCGCTGGGCGCAGACATGATTGCTGCCATCCAGGGCGTGCTCGATGCAG
>JBJOKU010000235.1:0-3310 GCA_046045925.1 Pseudomonadota bacterium | reverse complement strand
AGGCATGGGATGTATTCGAATTCCTTGCCGCCCGCCGCAATGAAGGCATGCCTTGCCTCCTGGTTGATTTCTTCCAGCGTTTCGAGGCAATCGGCCACGAAGCCGGGGCAGATCACATCGACCTTCTTGACGCCATTTTTGGCCATGTCAATCAGCGTGGGCTCGGTATAGGGCTCCAGCCATTTGGCCTTGCCAAAACGCGACTGGAACGTCACCTTGTATTGCTCGGGCGTGAGGCCCAGTTGAGTGGCCAGCAAACGCGCCGTCTTGTGGCATTCGCAGTGGTACGGGTCGCCCAGGTGCAGGGTGCGCTCGGGTACGCCGTGAAAGCTCATCACCAGTTGTTCGGGGCGGCCATTCACGGCCCAGTGCTTCTTGACCGATTCGGCCAGCGCGGCAATGTAGCCCGGGTGGTCGTGGTAACGGTTCACAAAGCGCAGCTCGGGCACGTGGCGGGTCTTGGCAGCCCAGTCATACACCGCATCGAACACGCTGGCCGTAGTGGTGGCGCTGTACTGCGGGTAGGCGGGCAATACGAGAATGCGCGTGGCCCCCTCGGCCTTGAGCGCATCAAGCTGGCTGGCCACCGACGGGTTGCCGTAGCGCATGGCGTAGCGCACCAGTGGCTTGTCGTCGCCTTGTGCCGCTTGCTGGCCCAGAAAACCATGCAGCAGCGTGGCCTGCTGCTCTGTCCACACCTTCAGGGGCGAGCCTTCTTTCGTCCAGATGCTGGCGTACTTGAGCGCCGACTTCTTGGGGCGGAAAGTGAGGATGGGGCCGTACAAAATTGGCAGCCAAATGGGGCGTGGAATTTCCACCACGCGAGGGTCACTCAGAAATTCGGCCAGATACCGGCGCAACGCCGGGGCCGTGGGCTCGTCGGGCGTGCCGAGGTTGACATAGAGCACGGCGGTCTTGGGCGCGGTGCCGTGGGTGTAAGGGGGTTCGGGGCGGAAACTCGACATGTGGCGGATTGTCGCAGTTGGCGGCTCAGGCGGCAGCATCCTTGGCGATTGAACTGTCTTTCACCAAGCGTGAGGCGTCCAGTTCAATGCGCCCGACTGCACGCCAGCGCGGCACAAACAGGTAGCCCAGCGCCAGCGCGAGCAGGCTGCCCATGATGGCAAAGGTGATTTGCACGCCCAAGGCCTGTGCAAAGGCGCCGGCGATCAAGTAGCCCAGCGGCACCGAGCCCGCAAAACACATGATGTACAGGCCAATCAGCGAGCCGCGCAGGTGCGTGGGCGCACGTTGCTGGATCCAGGCATTGGTGCCCGGCCCGATGAAGGTGAGCGCAAAGCCAATCACGAAAAACGCGGGCATGTCGAGCGCACTGGAGGGCGAGGCGGCAATCACACCCATGGACAGCACCGCCAGCCAGGGTGTGATGACTTGCAAATTGCGGCCCGCCCAGGGCGCAAAGCGTGAGGCCAGCAGTAACGCCCCGATGAGTGAGCCACCCCCGGCGGCGGCAAAGAACCAACCCGTCCACAAGTGCGGATCGTGAAACACCAGATCGGCCAGCACCGGCACCAGCGTCTGGTAGCTGCCGCCGAAAACCGCCATCACCATGACAATGGGCATGAACAGCATCAGCATGTCGTTGTGGCGCACATAGTCGATGGCTGCGCCCAGCCCCTGCTTGGGTGGCGCTTCGGCGTGGCCGGGTTTGCCCGCTTGCACGTGCGGCTTGGGCAGGCCGCGCACCGCCCACACCATGATGCAAAAGGCTGCAATCGCCAGCGCAAAGCCCCAGCGCGGGTCGCCCGTGGCAAAAAGGAAAGCGGCGAGTGCCGGGCCCATCATGCGGGCCACGTTGAAGAGGGCGGTGTTCATGCCAATCGCGTTGGCGATGAACTGCGGGTTCTTCACGCTGTTGGCCAGTAGCACCTGGCGAGAAGGCATCTCCATGCCATTGAGCACACCCACCACACCCGACACCGCCACCAGCACGCCCACGCTCAGCCAGTGCAGGCTGGCCAGCGTCAGCAGCGTTGCCGCCACGAGCGCCGAGCAGCCCAGAATGCGCCAGGTCATGCCCCGCGCGTTGTGCGGCGTGACCCTGGGGCCGAAGAGGGGCGACACCACGATGGACGGCCCCCACAGCAGGAAGTTGATCAAGCCCAGCAGCGCGGGCGAGGCGCTGATCTGCCAGGCCAGCAGGTTGATGGTGATGTTTTGCACCCACAGCCCGAAGACCGAGCAGAACTGCCCCGCCAGATAGCGGCGGATGGGCGCTTCAGAGAGCGCCGGAAATAGGGTGGTGACGGTGTCGTTCAAGGCAGGCCAGTGGGTTGGCCGCTGTGCTTGCGCCTCTTCAAAGCGCAGATGCGGCGGCGAGCCCTGAGCGTACCGCAGCTTCGAGGGTGGCGGGGTACGGGCCTTCCACATAGTCACCGCAAGCAAGCAGCCCGGGCGAGGCCTCTGTCACTCGCAGACCGGGCTTTTGCAGTCCGGGCGTGCATGCGTAGGTGGCGCGTTTTTCCACCACGGTTTGCAGGTGAGTGAGCCGGTCAATGCCCAGCGGCGCCAGTTCGGCTTGGGCTTGTGCCAGCGCCGCTTGCGTCAGTGCCTCGTTGTCGGGCCAGCGCGTGTGCGGGCTGTGCAGGTCCGGCGCACTGGCCACTAGCGCGAAGGTACCGGGCGTGTTGCCGAGCTGGCTCCGGTCAAACACAAACTGCACCGGCTCGCCGCGCAGACGCAGCATGGGGCGGGGCAGGGTGGCGCGGCCTTGGGGGGTATCGGCCCGCACATAGACCGTGGCAATCGCTTCATCTTGCAGCGCGTCGGCGTGGGTCAGCCAGGCCTGCGTTTCGGGGACTTTCAAGCCGCGCACGAGTTGAGCTGCGGCCTTGTGCGGCAGCGCGAGAACCACTGCGTCGTAAGCCTCGTTGTCTTTGACTCGCCAACCGTGTGGCGAAGCTGCCAGTTGCGTGACCCGCTCACCCAAGCGCACTTGCGCCCCATGGGCTTGCAACCATGCCAGCGCAGGCTCGGGCAGCAGGGCGCTCAGGTCCTGGCGGGGGATGAGCAAATCCGAACCCCCCTTCACCGCAAAGAGAGCGTCGTGCAACACGCGCAGCAACACGCTCGCGCTGGCCCGGTCTGCGGGGGTGTTGAGCGCAGACACGCACAGCGGCTCGATCATGTCGCGCATCACCGCAGGGGGCAGGGCGCGGCACAAGTGGGCCACGCTCCAGTCCTCGGGGCAGGCAAAACCTTTGAGCTGCCAGCCCAGCGCCGTGCGCAGCAAGGCGAGGCGCTCAGCCAGAGACCATTCGCCGTTGCCCAGCATCGCCAGCGCAGCAGC
>JBJOKU010000234.1:0-3312 GCA_046045925.1 Pseudomonadota bacterium | reverse complement strand
CACATGACGGCAGCGCCCATGGCCGCGCCTTGCAGGCTGCGCCAAACAATCAGTTGTTCCATCTGAGTGGACATGGCAGCACCGATTGAAGCTGCGCAAAACAAGGCATTGCCCAGCAGCAAAACGGGTTTGCGGCCATAGCGGTCAGACAGCGGCCCCCAGATGAGCTGCGAAGCACCAAAGGCCAGCAGCAAGCCGGTAAATGTGAGCTGCACCTGCGCGTGCGTGCCATGCAGGCTCTCTTTGAGCGCAGGCAGGGCGGGCAGATAAAGGTCGGTGGCCACCGGCTGGATGCCCAGCAGCAGTGACAGAAACACCACCACCAGACCCGAAGACATTTTGTTTTGCATGTTCTTAGCGTATCAGCGCCCGAGTGCCGCAGCGTGGCACTCAGCCACTCACTCAACCCGCGTGATCGCGCTGGGCTTGAAGCCCAGATCAGCCGCCTTGCCCTTTCGGGCTCGCGCGGCACGGGCGTTGTTGAGGCTGCGGATTTCCAGCGTCTCCTCGCGCTCCTTGCCACCGCGCCCGATGCCCGCGATGCGCACGCTGCGTGTGTAGGCCGCTGCGCCTGCAAGGCTGTCCTTGGCTTCAAGGTCAATCAGCATCAGGCCGCGCCCACCGGAAGTCATGGCCTTGAGTTCAGCAAGTTCAAACGTCAGGATGCGCCCTTGCGTGGAGGCACAGGCCACATGCGTGGCAGGCAATGCGAGGGCCGAGGCAGCCACCCCGCCCTCTGCATTGCGCTGTGCCATCAGAGCACCCGACACCAGCGATGGCTGGCAGATGGTCTCACCCTCACCCACGGTGATGAAACTCTTGCCCGCCTTCTGGCGCGAAGACATGTTTTCCACCGTGGCCAAAAATCCGTAGCCACCCGAACTGGCGAGCAGCAGTGTGGCCGCAGCAGGGCCGGCGAAGTAGTGCAAGGGTTGTGTGCCACTTTCCAGCTCGATGAGCGTGGTGATGGGCTGGCCGTCGCCACGCGCACCCGGCAACTGGCTCACCGCCACGGTGTAGATGCGGCCATTGCTGCCAAAGACGAGCAGCGTGTCCACGGTGCGGCACTCGAAGGTGTCGTACAGGCCATCTCCCGCCTTGAAGGCAAAGCTGGCCTTGTCGTGGCCATGCGCGGTGCGGGCACGCACCCAGCCTTTTTGCGAGACCACCACGGTGACGGGTTCGTCCACCACCTTGACCTCGGCCACGGCTTTTTTCTCTTCTTGAATCAGTGTGCGGCGGGCATCGGCGTATTGCTTGGTGTCTTGCTCGATCTCCTTGATCATCAGGCGGCGCAGCGTCGCAGGTGAGCCAAGAATTTCTTCGAGCTTGCCCTTTTGTTCGCGCAGCTCAGCCAGCTCCTGCTCGATCTTGATGGCTTCGAGTCGTGCCAGTTGGCGCAGGCGGATTTCGAGGATGTCTTCGGCCTGGCGCTCGCTCAGGTGGAAACGTGCGATCAGCGCCGCCTTGGGCTCGTCGCTGCCACGGATGATGGCGATCACCTCGTCGATGTTGAGCAATACGAGCTGCCGCCCCTCGAGGATGTGGATGCGGTCGTTGACCTTGTTCAGGCGATGCTGCGAGCGGCGCTCTATGGTACGGGTGCGAAAGGCGATCCATTCGCTGAGCATTTGCCGCAGACTCTTTTGCACTGGCTTGCCGTCAATGCCCACCATGGTGAGGTTGATGGATGCCGAGGTTTCGAGCGAGGTGTGGGCCAGCAGCGTGGTGATGAGTTCGTTCTGTTCAATGCGGCTGGTCTTGGGCTCGAACACAAGGCGCACGGGCGCGTCCTTGCTCGATTCGTCGCGCACCACATCCAGCACCGAGAGAACGGTCTGCTTGAGTTGCAACTGGTCGGCACTCAGCGCCTTCTTGCCCGTCTTGACCTTGGGGTTGGTGAGTTCTTCAATCTCTTCGAGCACCTTCTGCGTGCTGGTGCCGGGGGGCAACTCGGTCACCACCAGTTGCCATTGGCCACGGGCGAGGTCTTCGATCTTCCAGCGGGCGCGAACCTTGAGCGAGCCGCGCCCGCTGCTGTAGGCGGCAGCAATGTCGGCGGCGCTGCTGATGATCTGGCCACCGCCGGGGTAGTCGGGTGCAGGGATGAGTGCTTGCAACTCACCATCCGAAAGTTGGGGCGATTTGATGAGCGCCACGCAGGCATCGGCCACTTCGCGCAAGTTGTGACTGGGGATTTCGGTCGCCAAGCCCACCGCGATGCCCGACGCGCCATTGAGCAGCGCAAAGGGCAGACGGGCCGGCAACTGCTGAGGCTCCTGTGTGGAGCCGTCGTAGTTGGGCACAAAGTCCACCGTACCCTCGTCGATCTCTTCGAGCAACAGGCGTGTGATGGGCGCAAGCCGCGCCTCGGTGTAGCGCATGGCAGCCGCACCATCGCCGTCGCGGCTGCCGAAATTGCCCTGGCCGTCGATCAGCGGGTAGCGTTGAGCAAAGTTTTGCGCCATGCGCACGAGCGCGTCGTAGGCCGCCTGGTCGCCGTGCGGGTGAAAGCGGCCCAGCACATCGCCCACCACGCGTGCGCTCTTGACCGGTTTCGCGCCACTGTTACCGCTCCATGACAGGCCCATGCGCTCCATGCTGTAGAGGATGCGGCGCTGCACAGGCTTCTGGCCATCGCACACATCGGGCAAGGCACGGCCCTTGACGACGGAGAGCGCGTATTCGAGATAGGCACGCTGGGCGTACTGCGCGAGATTAAGGCCGTCGGCGGGAGGCTCGGCAGCCAGGTTGAGTTGTATTTGTTCGCTCATGTCGCAGAAATGGGTGCGCTGTTTGAATGGGAAGGTGGCCGATCAGTACCAGTCGGTCGCCACCGAAGGGCTGCCAGATGCGGCAGTCTGCCGGGTGATGGGCACGGGCATGTTGGCTCGTCCTGTGGCCAACCTTGCCTGCTCGCCACGTGTGAGGGCCAGCGCCCGCGATGTGGGCTGCGCCGATGTCGCGGGGGGCTTGAGCACACGGTAGAGCTGCATGACGGTTTGCACGAAGTTGCGTGTTTCAATAATGTCGGGAATCTGGTTACCGGCCCGCATGACCGAGCCCTCGCCCGAGTTGTAGGCGGCCAGCGCCAGCTCCACATCGCCCTTGTAGAGCCTGAGCAAATACGCCAGGTACTCGGTGCCGATGGCAATGTTGGTTTGCGGATCGGCCAGTCGCTGGGCAAGTGTGGCCTTGGGTTCTGCGGGCAAACCAAAGCGCTGGGCCGTCACCTGCGTGAGTTGCATCAGGCCCACTGCACCACGCGGCGAAAGCGCCTTGGCATCAAATCCGGATTCGGTGGCTATCAGG
>JBJOKU010000233.1:0-3315 GCA_046045925.1 Pseudomonadota bacterium | reverse complement strand
GCCGCGTTGATTGAGGGTTTGGGCGATGACATGGGCTGTGGCTTCGCCTTCGGCGGTGAAGTTGGTGGCGAGAATGACTTCGCGCACTGCGGGGTGGCCCTGCTCTTCGTTGCCCTGCACGCGGGCGAGCAGTTGGGCGAGGCCGATGTCTTTGGGGCCGATGCCATCGAGTGGGCTGAGCCGCCCCATGAGCACGAAGTAAAGCCCGTTGTAGGCCTGGGTGCGCTCAAGCGCGGCTTGGTCTGCCGGGGTTTCAACCACGCAGAGCTGGGTGCGGTCGCGCTGCTCGTTGGCGCAGGTGTGGCAGATGGGCGCGTCGCTCAGGGTGTTGCACAGCTCGCACTGGCGCACGTCTTCGCAGGCTTGTTTGAGCGCTTGGGCTATGCGCTGGGCGCCTTCGCGGTCGTGCGAGAGCAGGTGATACGCCATGCGCGAGGCCGATTTGGCCCCCACGCCGGGCAGGCGGCGCAAGGCCTCGATCAGGGTGTCGAGGTGATGCGAGGCCGACACGTCTTGTTCTGCCTGATGGCTTAGAAGGGCAGCTTCATGCCGCCGGGCATCATGGCGTTGAGCTTGCCCATTTTTTGCTGTTCAATCTCGGTGGCTTTGCGGGCGGCATCCTTGAGCGCGGCGGTGATGAGGTCTTCGAGCATGTCCACCTCGTCGGCCACCACCACGGAGGGGTCGATCTGTACGCGCTTGACTTCGTGCTTGCAGGTGGTGGTGATCTTGACGGCGCCCGAGCCGGATTCACCCGTGACTTCAAGCTGGGCGAGTTCTTCCTGCGCCTTTTTCACGTTGTCCTGCATGGCCTGGGCCTGCTTCATGAGGCCTGCGAGTTGTCCTTTGTTGAACATGATCTTCCTTGGTTTTCAGATTCGGTTGGGTGTGGATTCAGGGGGTGAGTATGACGGAGCCGGGGACGATTTTCGCGCCGAAGTCACGCATCATCTGCTGGGTGACGGGATCGTTCTCGATGAGTGCCAAGGCTTCGTCCATGCGGGCTTGCTGGGCGGCTGCCAAGCGCTGCGCGGGGGTGTCTTGCGCGGGGCCAACTTCAACGGTGAGTTTGACATCGTGGCCCTGCGCGTGCAGGGCGGCCTCGAGCCTGTCGCGCAGCCCGGCTTGCGCCAGTGATTCGCGGGGCACGCGCAAACGCACCTCGCCTTGCTGGGCAGCCACGCATTGGCTTTGCAGGGCCAGTTCGCGCACCAGCGCGGTAATGGCTTCGGCGGCGATCAACTCATCCACCACCTTGGCCCAGTGGTTGGTGAGACGGGTGTCTGAGTCGGCTTGCGGGGTGGCTGGGG
Source organism: Pseudomonadota bacterium (assembly GCA_046045925.1). Classification (GTDB taxonomy): domain Bacteria; phylum Pseudomonadota; class Gammaproteobacteria; order Burkholderiales; family Burkholderiaceae_C; genus JBJOKU01. The sequence goes on along the minus strand of JBJOKU010000233.1, from coordinate 2,005 downwards.
TGTGCGCTGTTTCTAGGGGGGGGTCTGCAATGGGGGGTGTGGGCAGATCAACCGGCGCTTCCACGGCGGGGTTCGCTGGGGCAACGGGTGTTGCAATAGATGCAGCAACCGGGGCGGGAGCCACCGCCCTGGCCACGGGTGGCTCAGGCTTTTTTGCGGGGCTGACGGCACCTCCGGCCGTCTGTGCAGGCCTGGCAACAGGGGCCGCACCCGGCTTGAAGGCCAGCAGGCGCAGCAGCACCATGGTCATGGCGGCGTATTCGTCGGGGGCAAGGCCCAGCTCGTTGCGGCCATGCAGCACCATGCTGTAGAGCAGTTGCGTTTCGTCTTTGGGCAGGGCTGCGGCGAGGCGTTCGATTTCGGCAACGTCTGGGTCGTCGCTTTGGGCATCGGCCCCGGCAACTTGAATGACCGCCATGCGTTGCAGCACATGCGTCATTTCTTCGAGCGCCGAGGCGGCGCTGTGCCCTTGCACGCGCAAGGATTCCACCGCGTCCACCACCGCGCGGCCATCGCCTTGCGCGAGTGAACTGATGAGACCAAACACCACAGAGCGGCTCACCGAGCCGAGCATGGTGCGAATGGTTTGCTCTTGCAACTGGCCGCTGCCAAAGGCAATGGCCTGGTCGGTGAGCGAGAGCGCATCGCGCATGGAGCCGCGTGCGGCACGCGAGAGCAGGCGCAGGGCCTGGGCATCGGCTGCGATGTTTTCGGCAGCCAGCACACGCGCCAAATGTTCTTGCACCGTCTCGGGGGCCATGGGCCGCAGGTTGAATTGCAGGCAGCGCGAGAGCACCGTCACCGGAACCTTCTGCGGATCGGTGGTGGCGAGCACAAATTTGAGGTATTCGGGCGGCTCCTCCAGCGTCTTCAACATGGCGTTGAAGGCGGTGTTGGAGAGCATGTGCACCTCGTCGATCATGAAGACCTTGAAGCGCCCTTGCACCGGCTTGTAAACCGCCTGTTCCAGCAGCGACTGCACTTCGTCCACGCCGCGATTGGAGGCGGCATCGAGCTCGGTGTAATCAACAAAGCGGCCCGCATCAATGTCGCGGCAGGCCTGGCACACGCCGCAGGGCGTGGCGGTGATGCCGCCCTGCCCGTCTACACCCGTGCAATTGAGTGACTTGGCCAGAATGCGCGAAACGGTGGTTTTGCCTACGCCGCGCGTGCCCGTGAACAGGTAGGCATGGTGCAGGCGCTGGGTGGTGAGGGCGTTCGTGAGGGCCTGCACCACATGCTCCTGCCCCACCATTTCGGTAAAGCTGCGAGGGCGGTATTTGCGGGCCAGCACGAGATAAGACATGGGGGGTGATTCTACGCACAGGCATCGCCTACAATTCACCCCGACGGGCCTTCCCGCATGGAGAAGCGGCCAACCGGGTCAGGTGGGGAACCAAGCAGCCCTAACTGTGGAACCAGTGCCGGGGTCGAGGCTCGTCACCCCAACATGAAAAAAGCCAGCTCATTGAGCTGGCTTTTTGTTTGCGGCAAGGATTTGCGGTCAATACCAACGCACCGGGTAGCCGTAACCCACATTCACGGCCATGGTTGGGCCGCTGTAGTGGCGATGCCCTTGGCGGCCATAGGCGTAGCCCACAGAGGGCATGACAACTGGTGCCACAGCCATGGGGTACACCGGATAAACCGCCGTTGTGTGTACCACTCGCGCCGGGGCGGGGGCTGCTGAGATCATGCCCAGCGGAGCAACGGGCTGTGTGGCGGGTGCACTGGCCGCAGCAGGGCTGACCTGCACCTTGAGCCACTGGCCGGGATCTTGGGCCAATTGCACGTTGTACTGCTTGCCAGCGTATTCGTACACCACGTTGTAGCCTGTGGTGCGGTACTCGGTGGTGTTTTGCGTGATGCAGCGTTGGGCGGTGTGCGTTTGCGGGGTGGCCGGACCTTCAACCTTGTCGCCCAGAATGGCACCACCCACGATGCCCACCATGGTGGCCACGGCTCGGCCAGAGCCTTTGCCCACTGCGTTGCCCATGGCACCACC
>JBJOKU010000232.1:0-3317 GCA_046045925.1 Pseudomonadota bacterium | reverse complement strand
CCAGCAGCACCTGGCGCGTCATCGGAAAGTCCTGCGGTTTGGTGTCGATGAGGGTGATCTCGATGTCCCACAAGCCGTCGTCACGCCGGTATCCGGCGCAGTCGATGCGGCGCGAGTGGGTGAGCCGGCGACCAGTCGGGGTGGGGGTGGTGGTTTCGCTCATTGCGCTTTGCCTTGCATCATCAGGCGGCCTCATACAGCGTGACCACACAGGCCCCGCCCAGGCCCAGGTTGTGTTGCAGGGCCAGCTTTGCGCCCTCCACTTGGCGGGCATCTGCTTGACCACGCAGTTGCCACACCAGCTCGGCGCACTGGGCCAGCCCGGTGGCCCCGAGGGGATGGCCCTTGGAAAGCAAACCACCAGAGGGGTTGGTCACCACGCGTCCGCCATAGGTGTTGTCGCCATCAAGGATGAATTTCTCTGCTGTGCCTTCTGGTGTAAGACCCAGCCCTTCGTAAACCAGAAGCTCGTTGGTGGTGAAGCAGTCGTGCAGTTCCACCACGTCCACATCGGCGGGGCTCACGCCCGATTGCTCGTAGACCTTGTGGGCGGCGCTGCGTGTCATGTCGTAGCCCACGAGGCTGCGCATGTCATTTTTTTCGAAGGTGCCGGGGGTGTCGGTTGTCATGGCTTGTGCCCGGATGCTCACGCTGTGGCCCAGCCCGTGCTTTTGGGCAAAGGACGGCGAACACAAAATGGCCGCCGCTGCTCCGCAGGTGGGCGGACAGCACTGGAGCTTGGTGAGCGGCTCGAACACCTGAGGCGAAGCGAGTACTTCTTCAAGCGTGACGGTGTTGCGGAACACGGCATTGGGGTTGCGCGCGGCGTGCTGGCGCGCCTTGACGGCGATGCGTGCAAACACGCTGGCATCGATGCCGTACTGCGCCATGTAGGCGCGACCTGCTCCGCCAAAGAACTGCGCGGCACGCGGAACCGATTCGTCGTAACCCTGCATCTGCTGCATGTGCTCTGCGAAGCGGCCCACGGGGGAAGGGCGGTCGGCGTACATGCTTTTGAGGGCACCGGGGGGCATTTGTTCAAAGCCCACGGCCAGCACGCACTCGGCCACGCCATGCTCAATGGCCTGCCGGGCCAGGAACAGGGCCGAAGAGCCGCTGGCGCAGTAGTTGTTGAGGTTGAAGACGGGAATGCCCGTCATGCCCACGTTGTAGAGCACGGCCTGGCCTGCGGCCGAGTCGCCAAATACATAGGCGGCGTAGGCCTGCTCGACCTGCGAGTAATCGAGCCCGGCATCGGTCAGGGCCAGGCGCACGGCTTGTGCACCCAGTTCGGTATAGGGCAGGGTGGCGCTGGGCTTCATGAAGGGCACCATGCCCACGCCGGCCACGTGTACGCGCTGTGTCATGTGTTGTCCTGTTGCGTCATGGGGGTTGATGGATCAGCGCCCCTGGAAGACCGGGCGGCGCTTGTTCTGGAAGGCATCCAGCCCTTCGGCGGCATCGGCGGTGGTGGCCATGAGCCGCGCCTGGTGCTCGGCTTCCAGGCGGCAGACCTCTTCGTAGCTGGTGGCAACGTCCAGAATCTGCTTGGTGGCGGCAAAGGCCAGCGTGGGGCCGCTGGCGAGGTTGAGCAGCAGCTCGCGGCAGACCTTGTGCAGGTCGGGTTGCGGCACGGCCCGGTTGATGAGGCCCATGCGTGCAGCTTCCAGCCCCGAGAACAATCGGCCCGTGAAGATCAACTCGCTCGCCTTGTGATGGCCCAGGCGTTCGCGCAGGTAGTAATGGCCTCCGGAATCGAGCAGCAAGCCGATGTTGCGAAATGGGCTGCCCATGAGCGCGGTCTCAGAGGCGTAAACCATGTCGCAAGCCAGTGCCAGACCGAAGCCGAAGCCCAGAGCCGGGCCTTCCACGCAGGCTACGGTGGGCACCGGAATGCGGCGCACCGCATCGAGCACGGGCGCGATCTGGTCTTTCAGTACACCCAGGGTGTCATCCGTCTTGGGGTCCACCTTGCCGAGGTCGCGGCCCGCGCAGAAGCTGCCGCCCGCGCCGGTGATGCAGATGGCGCGGCAGCCGTCGTTCACGGCACGCTGCATCGCCACGGTGATCTCGCCCATTTCCGCAACCGAGAGTGCGTTCTTCTTGCGCGGGCGGTTCAAGGTGATGGTGGCCACGCCATGCGACTGTTCCAGCGTGATGGCGGGGCCGGTGCTCGCATCAGAGGTGCTCAATTGCGTGCTCCCTTGAAGGACATGAGAATCTGGAGGTCGCTTTTCATGACCATCACACCGTTGTGGTTGGCCATGTTCCAGCCCAGCCGAACCACGCCGTCCTTGCCTTCGCGACGGATTTCTTTGGACAGGACACTGGCTTCCAGGTGCAGGGTGTCGCCAATGAAGGTGGGGGCGGTGAAGCGGAGGTTGTCAGTGCCGTAGTTGGCCACGATGCCTGGCGCATCGGGCGGAATGCCCAGGCCTGCGGCATAAGCCAGCACCAGCAGGCCCGGCACGATGCGCTGGCCAAAACGGGTTTGCTCGGCATAGTGGGCGTTGGTGTGCAGCACGTACCAGTCACCCGTGAGGGCGCACCACTGAACCACGTCGGACTCGGTGATGGTGCGTCCCCGCGTCTTGAACTGGGCTCCCACTTCGAGCTCGTCGAAATGCTGGTCGAGAAAATTCACAGGGTCTCCTGCGTCGTCAAATAAAAAACCGTCTGGACGGTAAAAATAATGAATGCATTTTGGCGGCAAGTTCGGGGCGTGGCAATCGGGGGTGTTCCGGTGTCAGGCCCGGCCTACGCCGTGCAGGCACAACTCGGCGGCTTCAGTGGCCAGCACATCGAGGTTGAGCTTGCCGGTGGGCTTGTACCAGGTGTAGGTCCAGTTCAGCATGCCGTAGATCAGCATGGCGTGGGCCGAGGCCATGGGCTTGGTGGCGAACTTCTCAGGGTTCACTTTTTGCAGCAGGCTGGCCAGGTAGTTCATCAGCGTCTGTTCGGCGGCGAGAATTTTTTTCTGCGAGGCCTCGTCCAGGCAGCCCACGTCTTCGATCAGCACGGTGTGGCGGTCTCGCCCCTCGTGGTAGTACTTGAGGTGCAGGTAGATGTAGTCGCGCAGCGCTTCGTCGGCGGGGGCCGGGCCTTCAGCCACGCGGCGCGCTTGCTCAATCAGGCCATCCACGTGTTGCGTGAGCATTTCCTCGAGCATCGCGTCTTTCGACGGAAAGTAGTGATACATCCGCGATTTGGACGCGCCGCAGGCCTGGCCAATGTCGATGATGTTGGTGTTGCGGAAACCCTTCTCGGCAAACAGCCGCGCGGCTGCCTTGAGAATGGTTTCCCGCACATCGTCGAAA
>JBJOKU010000231.1:0-3321 GCA_046045925.1 Pseudomonadota bacterium | reverse complement strand
GCTGCCGTGACCGACCAGATAAATGGCATCAACGCTGCTCTTGTCTTGCAAGGCCTCGAGAATCTGGGCAATGCCGTCACTGTCTGAGCGCAGGACGATGACTTCAACCCCCTGGCGCAGTCCGCCCGTCAGGCTTTGCAGGTCAGGAACACGTTCATCAACAAAGGCAATTTCACGACTGGCCGCAATCGGGGCAACATCAGAGAGCTTGGAGCGCTCATCCGCCATCTGAGCAGCAGCAGCCTGGACAGCCTGCGCCACTTCGTGGTGCTGCGCGTCCAGCGCCTCGCCCACCGCCGCACCATCGAACATGAAGCGCTGCTCAAGTGCGATGGGCGCGGGGCCACGACGCTGCAGGTCGCGCTTCTGCTTGCCGACCTTGGCGACAGAAGGATTGCCGGATTTTGTTTTGCGAGTTGCCATATGGATACAGTCAGACACCAGTCAAGAGATACTGGCCACGATGAAATGGAGTCAATGTTTTTGAAATCGTTCTGGGGCATTTGGTGCGATTCGCGTCGAGACGGGGGACGGACATGTCCCCGCCGGCAACCAAACCCGATGCAGCGACATCAAAACAGCAATCTGCGGAACCCAGAAATCGCATAAAAGCCCTGCCACCAAGCCTGAATGATTTTTTGCACGCACGGCGTGCGTGCACGCGAATAGCACACTAACCACCAACTAGTAAAATCGTAGCAGAGTTGTAACAAAAATTCGTTGCCAAAAAGCAACGATATGCCCCATAAAGGTGACATAAGAAGCAACTTGGCGATTTAGTTGGCACTTACCAAGTGCCAATCCCGGGGTGGACTCTTCAGAGAGAGAACACGCACCGGTCGCGCATTGATTTGACGAAATTCCAGGCGCAGACAAATACCCGACACCTTGATGGCATCAATCCAGGACACAAGGGTCTGTTACAAATTGGGGCTGGTGCATGGGATTAAAAATGAAAAAGCCCAGTCCGGATGGACTGGGCTTTTTGACTTTGGCGGAGTGGACGGGACTCGAACCCGCGACCCCCGGCGTGACAGGCCGGTATTCTAACCAACTGAACTACCACTCCGCGTGGTGCAGCTTTGCGCTCTTGCGAGCCAAGTGCCACAAACTTGGCGACCCTACGGGGATTCGAACCCCGGTACTTACCGTGAAAGGGTAATGTCCTAGGCCTCTAGACGATAGGGTCAAAACCTGAGGAACCGCGTTGCGATCAACGCTTATTCAATTCGACGTTGGTGGAGGTAAACGGGATCGAACCGATGACCTCTTGCATGCCATGCAAGCGCTCTCCCAGCTGAGCTATACCCCCAGTGAATCTCTATCTTTTTCAAGATTTCGATTGCGTCGAGCCTCGAATTATAGCGCGTTTTTTACGCCGCTCGCAAGCGCTCGATGACTTTTTCGCGATCAAACAGTGCCAGCATGGCATCCACGCTGGGCGTTTGCGCCCGGCCCGCCACCAGCACACGCACCGGTATGGCCAATTGCGGCATTTTGAGGCCCTGCGCAGCCAGCACTGCCTTGAGTGCAGCGGCCACATTTGCCTTGTCCCACGCTGGCAAGGCAGCGAAGGCTTCAGAGAGCGCTGCAATGGCAGGTTTGACGGCCTCGGTCACGTGCTGGGCAAATTCGCCAGCGTCCGGCCGCACATCGCCGTAGAACACCTGCGCCCAGTCGGCCAGTGCGATGGTGGTGTCGCAGCGGTCTTTGAACAGGGCGCAGATGTGTGGCAGATGGCCTTCGACCAGCTCAGGCCGAACGGATATGCCGCGTTTGGCGAGTTGCTCGTTCACCAAGGGGGCGAGCACATCGTCTGCCATGGTCTTCATGTGCTGGGCGTTGACCCAGCGCAGCTTGGCCTCGTCGAACTGCGCCGCGCTCTTGCCGAGGTGATCGAGGTTGAACCACTCGATGAATTGCTGGCGCGAGAACACCTCATCATCGCCGTGGCTCCAGCCCAGCCGGGCCAAGTAGTTCACCACGCCGTCGGCGAGAAAGCCTTCGTCGCGGTATTGCGTGACGGCCTTGGCACCGTTGCGCTTGCTCATCTTCTCGCCCTGCTCATTGAGCACGGTGGGCAGATGGGCGAACACGGGCGGCTCTTTGCCCAGGGCGCGGAAGATGTTGATCTGGCGCGGCGTGTTGTTCACGTGGTCGTCACCGCGGATGACGTGAGTGATGGCCATATCGAGGTCGTCCACCACCACGCAGAAGTTGTAGGTGGGCGTGCCGTCGGGGCGGGCGATGACCAGATCGTCGAGCTCATCGTTGCTGATCTCGATGCGACCCTTGACCTTGTCTTCCCACACCACCGAACCACCGATGGGGTTCTTGAAGCGCAGCACGGGCTTCACCCCTTCGGGAATGGCGGGCAAAGTTTTGCCGGGCTCGGGCCGCCAGGTGCCGTCGTAACGGGGCTTTTGCTTGGTGGCCATCTGGCGCTCGCGCAGGGCATCGAGCTCCCCGGTGCTCATGTAGCAGGGGTACACATGTCCAGCGGCTTGCAGTTCGGCAAGCACGGCCTTGTAACGCTCCATGCGTTGCATCTGGTAGAACGGGCCTTCGTCGTGGTTCAGGCCCAGCCACTTCATGCCTTCGATGATGACATCGACCGAAGCCTGCGTGGAGCGCTCCAGATCGGTGTCTTCGATGCGCAAGATGAAGTCGCCGCCATTGGCGCGGGCAAAGGCCCAGGGGTAGAGCGCCGAGCGGATGTTGCCCAGGTGGATGAAGCCCGTGGGAGAAGGGGCAAAGCGGGTGCGGATGCGTTGTGTCATAAACGATTGTCAGTCACAAAAACCGTTCGCCTTGAGCTTGTCGAAAGGCTTCGACGGGCTCAAGGCGAACGGCTGGGGTTCAGGTCAAACTTTCCAGCCCTCTTGCCAGATCGGCCTTCACGTCGCCCAGGTGTTCAAGGCCCACGGCCACGCGGATCAGGCCTTGCGTGATACCGGCAGACAGACGCTGCGCCTCGGTGAGACGACCATGCGAGGTGCTGGCGGGGTGGGTGATGATGGTTTTCACGTCGCCAAGATTGGCCGTGACCGACAGCAGCTCGGTGGAGTCAATCACATGGAAGGCGCGCTGGCGCGCCTGCTCAGGCGAATCTGCCTTCACGTCAAACGACACGACCGCGCCACCCAGCCCGTTTTGCTGACGCATGGCCAGTTCGTGCTGCGGGTGGCTCTTCAATCCGGGGTAGTACACGCGGGCCACGGCAGGATGCGCCTCAAGCCATTGCGCCAGTTGCAGGGCGCGGGCGGACTGGGCCTCCATGCGGATGCCGAGCGTTTCAAGACCTTTCAATACCACCCAGGC
>JBJOKU010000230.1:0-3330 GCA_046045925.1 Pseudomonadota bacterium | reverse complement strand
GCCGTAGCGCATGGGTTCGGCTACGAAGCTGCGCAGCGGGGCGATGCTCATTTCCAGGCGATCGCCAGTGGTGACGTTGGCAGCGGCATCCTCAGGGAGGCGGCGGCGCAGCTCGTCCCAGAACATCTGGTCGGTCCAGTCTTCGACTTTGTCGCGCAGGCTGCATTGCAGGTAGTAGCGGCTGCGGGTTTTGCTGCGCATGGAGCACAGGGCAAAGCCGCGCTCGTGGTTGGCGTAAATCAATTCGTGTGACACGGGCGGCACGTCGGCCAAGATGCCCAGCCAGCCGAAGGGGTAGATCTTCTCGAAATTTTTGATCTTGTCGGCAGGAATGCTGGCGCGGCTCACACCGTGGTAGCCGTCGCAGCCAGCGATGAAGTCGCAGTCGATGCGCTCCAGTTTGCCGTTCTTCATGTAGGTGACGTAGGGCTTGCCGGTCAACTCGTAGAGATGCACGTCTTCGGCGTCGTACACAGTGGTCAAGCCTGCGGCAGCACGGGCATCCATGAGGTCGCGCGTGACTTCGGTTTGGCCGTAAACGATCACGCTCTTGCCGCCTGTGGGGCCAGACAAATCGATGCGGTGACGCTCGCCGTTGAAGGTCATTTCAAAGCCGTGGTGCACCAGCCCTTCGGCGTGCATGCGGTCGGCTACACCGGCTTCTTCGAGCACTTGCGCGGTGGTTTGCTCCAGCACACCTGCGCGAATGCGGCCCAGAACGTAGTCGCCGCTCTGGCGCTCGATGATGATGTTGTCAATGCCGCTTTTGTGAAGCAGTTGCCCGAGCAACAAGCCCGAAGGGCCTGCACCGATGATGACGACTTGTGTGCGCATGAGAAGGTCTCCTGTTGGGTTCATGGCTGCTATGGTGGGCTCTAGCGTAAGTTGTTTGCTTTGTTGGTGAATGCTGATTTGAATCAAATATTCCGATGATCGGGCAAGGTGTGCGATGATCGCGCAATGATCGCCAAAGCAGACATGATTGACGGTGCGGCCAAGGCGCTTGCCGTGCTGGAGAGTTTTGACACCACACGCCAGCGGCTCAACGCCACACTGGCCGCTGAGCGGGCGGGCATCAGCCGGGCGGCGGCGCGGCGGCATCTGCTTACGCTGGAGCATTTGGGCTACCTTGAAGAGCGCGACGGCTTTTACTGGCTGAGCCCCAAGGTGCTGAGGCTGTCTGGCAGCTACCTGGCCAGCGCGCGCCTGCCCCGGCTGGTACAACCCGCACTCAACCGCTTGTGTGGGCTGACGGGGCAATCGTTTTCGGTGGCAGTGCGCGAACTCGACGAGATGGTCATCATTGCCCGGAGTACCCCATCCGACAAAAACAGAACACTCACGGCGCACGGTACCCATCTGGGTGCGAGGCTCAGTCTGTACGCCACCTCAACTGGCCGGGTCTGGCTGTCACAACTGGGGGTGGCAGAGTTGCGCGAAGAACTGGGGCGCTTGAGCCTGCACCGGTTGACTCCGCAAACTCTCACTGCCAAAACCGACTTGCAGAGGGTGCTCCGACAAATCCGCAAGCAAGACTATGCCTTGGTGCGGGAGGAGCACGAACTTGGAATACAGGCCTTGGCAGTGCCCGTTCGCGACATGCGCGGGCGGCTGCAAGCGGCGCTCAATGTGGTGGTTTCCACCAAGGAGTTTCCGGGGGAAGACTGGGTCAGGGTTTACTTGCCTTACCTGCAAGAAGTCTCGCAGGAGTGGATGGCCCAGATTTGAACGGGGACTGCTTAAAAATTCAGCGCCATGGGCTTCAAATCAGCGAGTTGGTCGGTTACAATAGCCGGATCATGTACCAAACGGGCGGATACCAACCGCCCGTTTTTTTTGGCTGATCGGTTTTGCATCCTCGTTGGATGGCACTTGCCGATGGCCCGTGGACTACGCATTTATGGCATGGATGGACGCTGTCACCCAGACCGTCACCGGGTTGGGCTATGACCTCGTGGAAGTGGAACGCTCCGCTGGCGGGATGCTGCGCGTCACCATCGACATGCCCTGGCCGGCTTCGGGCGGCATGCCCGTCACGGTGGAAGATTGCGAGCGCATCACGCGCCAGCTCCAGTATGTGCTGGAGGTTGAAGGACTGGATTACAAGCGCCTCGAAGTGGCCTCGCCCGGCATCGACCGGCCCCTGCGCAACGAGCAGGATTTCGAGCGCTTTGTGGGCGAGGTGATTGACCTCACCTTGAAGGCCCCCATTGCCGAAGCCGCAGCGCCCGGCATGGCGGCCAACCGCAAGAAATTTCGCGGCACGCTGGAGAGAGCAGAGGCTGGCGGCTGGCAGATCGTCTGGAGCGACGAGCCCGAGGTCAAGCCCGGCGTGCGAGTGAGCAAGAAGCGCGAAAAAGCGCCCTTGCAGGTGATGAATTTTGCGCTGGATGAGCTCAAAGAAGCCCGTCTGGCCCCGATTGTCGATTTCAAGGGCAAGAAGCCCAAGAATCAGGATTGAAAGCCGTTTTGAGTAGGAGTGTCGTGAGATGAATCGCGAAATGTTGATGCTGGTGGAAGCCATTGCCCGTGAAAAGAACGTCGAACACGATGTGGTGTACGGCGCTGTCGAGCAAGCCTTGGCCTCTGCAACCAAGAAACAGTACGAAGGTGAAGTGGACATCCGCGTGTCCATCAATCGCGACACCGGCGAGTACGAAACCTTCCGCCGCTGGCTGGTGGTGGCCGACGATGCGGGTCTGCAAAACCCCGATGCCGAAGAAATGCTCATGGATGCGACCGATCGCATCCCTGACATCGAGGTGGGCGACTACATCGAAGAGCCCGTGCCCTCCGTGCCGCTGGGCCGCATCGGCGCACAGGCTGCCAAGCAGGTCATCCTGCAACGCATCCGCGATGCCGAGCGCGAAATGCTGCTCAACGACTTCATGAGCCGTGGCGACAAAATTTTCGTTGGCACCGTCAAGCGCATGGACAAGGGCGACATCATTGTTGAGTCGGGCCGTGTCGAAGGCCGCTTGAAGCGCGGCGAAATGATCCCCAAGGAAAACCTGCGCACCGGCGACCGCGTTCGCGCCATGATCATGGAAGTGGACCTCACGCTGCGTGGCGCACCCATCCTGCTATCGCGCTCCGCGCCTGAGTTCATGATTGAACTTTTCCGCAACGAAGTGCCCGAAATCGAGCAAGGCCTGCTGGAGATCAAATCCTGCGCCCGCGACGCAGGCAGCCGCGCCAAGATCGCCGTGCTGTCGCATGACAAGCGCATCGACCCCATCGGCACCTGTGTCGGCGTGCGCGGTTCGCGCGTCAACGCCGTAACCAACGAGCTGGCTGGCGAGCGCGTCGACATTGTGCTCTGGAGCGAAG
>JBJOKU010000229.1:0-3340 GCA_046045925.1 Pseudomonadota bacterium | reverse complement strand
CTGTGACCGGGTGTTCCACCTGCACACGGGTGTTCATCTCGATGAAGTAGAACTCGCCGTTTTCGTACAGGAACTCAAATGTGCCCGCACCACGGTAGCCGATTTTCTTGCAGGCCGTGGCGCAACGGTCGCCAATCTTTTCGATCAGTTTGCGCGCAATACCGGGAGCAGGAGCCTCCTCGATGATCTTCTGGTGGCGGCGCTGCATGGAGCAGTCGCGCTCGCCCAGATACACGGCGTTGCGATGCTGGTCGGCCAGCACCTGGATTTCGATGTGGCGTGGGTTCTGGAGAAATTTCTCCATGTAAACCTCGGGATTGCCAAACGCGGCGCCCGCTTCGGCCTTGGTGGTTTGCACTGCGTGGATCAACGCCGCCTCAGTGTGAACCACGCGCATGCCCCGCCCGCCGCCGCCGCCAGCGGCTTTGATGATGACGGGGTAGCCTACCGACTTGGCAATCTTGCGGATTTGCGCGGGATCGTCGGGCAGGGCACCATCGGAGCCGGGCACGCAGGGCACGCCTGCCTTGATCATGGCTTGCTTGGCCGATACCTTGTCACCCATCAAGCGGATGGATTCGGCGGTGGGGCCGATGAACTTGAAGCCACTTTGTTCCACGCGTTCGGCAAAGTTGGCGTTTTCGCTCAGGAAGCCATAGCCAGGGTGAATGGCTTCGGCATCGGTCACTTCGGCCGCAGAAATGATGGCGGGCATGTTGAGATAGCTTTGCGCGGAGGGCGCTGGGCCAATACAGACGGCTTCGTCGGCCAACTTCACGTATTTGGCTTCGCGGTCGGCCTCGGAGTAGACCATCACGGCCTTGATGCCCATTTCGCGACAAGCGCGTTGCACGCGCAATGCGATCTCACCGCGGTTGGCAATCAGAATCTTTTTGAACATGGCTTCTTTCCCCTAAGAGAGGTCAATTGCTGGCAAATGGTCGCGATTGCAGGGAAAAGACTTATTCGATGATGATCAGGGGCTGGCCGTACTCGACAGCCTGACCGTTGTCGCACATGATCTGCTTGACCACGCCGCCCTTGTCGGCCTCGATCTCATTGAGGATCTTCATGGCCTCGATGATGCAGACCGTGTCGCCTTCCTTGACAGTGTCGCCGACTTCCACAAACGCCTTGGAGCCGGGGCTGGAGGCGCGGTAGAACGTGCCAACCATGGGGGATTTCAGCGCATGACCAGAAACCGATGCGGCTGCAGGGGCGGCACTGGTGGGGGCTTCTGCGGGTGCGGCAGCAACGGGCGCGGGCGCTGTGGCCATGGGGGCTGCGGCCATCATGGGTTGTGCAGCCACCATCGGTGCAGCCATGACAACCCCGCCACCCTTGACGATGCGAACCTTGCCTTCGGCTTCGGTAATTTCCAGTTCGGAGACGTTGGATTCAGAAACCAGATCAATCAGGGTTTTGAGTTTTCTCAGGTCCATACAAGCTTTCATCAAGTTTGAGGCCGTCTTGGGTGCGGCGGGAAAGCTGGATTATCGCATCAAACCAACCGGAGTTGCGATCCGGATGAGATCGCGTTGAGTGCAAATAAATGAATTTAATGCCACTTTCCGTTCAAATCAGTTCTGATGAACTCATTTGAATGTGTTGCGAAGGCTCTTGCGTCTTCAGAGTTGGAGCCAGGCCTGCAAGTCTGCGGGCTGCACGCGCCCAGCCTTCTGCGCGATCAACTGACCGGCCGAGCCGATCACCACAGTATAGGGCAAACCTCCCGCTTGGTTGCCCAGCATGCGGCTCAGTTCCACGCCTTGGGCGCCGCTCACGCTGTTGGGAAAGCGGATGTCTTTTTGTTCAATGAAGCGTGCAACAGCTGCCGCTTGATCGGTGGCAATGCCGACCACTTGCCAGCCTTTGGATGTGTTTTCACGGTAGAAGCGATCCAAAAGGGGCATTTCTTCTACGCAGGGTGGACACCATGTGGCCCAGAAGTTGATGAGGATTTTCTGGCCCTTGAGCTGGCCCATGCGCAGGGTTTGACCCTCACGGGTCTGAAGCGGCAACTGCCACAAGGCCGCCCAGCGGTCGGGCTCCTGCTTGGCCGATTCGCGAGGTTGGAAGCGTTGCCAAGCCAGACCGGCTCCCCCGGCTGCTGCGAGCAGTCCGACGGTGGCAAAGAGGGCTTGGCGTTTTTGCATTGGCGCATTATCCATTCAGCAAGGCCAAGAGTGCAGCCGCGTCGCCTCGCCAGACGCGGTCCTGGGACTCGGGCTTGCGCATCTGGCGCTCGGCATCCAAGTCATTCAGATGCAAGTGAATGCCGATGGTTTCATTCAGTTCGCGGCAGATTAAATGCAAATAGAGATGAACAGAACCATCGGGCCCGGTTTCTGGCGCGGTTTCAAAATCAATGTCCGCGTTCAGCAGGCCAATCTCGAACGACTTGGGCTCCGGCGAAAACACCAGCAGGCGAATGTCCGACAGTCTTGTGGCGCTGCCCAGCCACACGGCGCCTTCGATGTACAGCTTGCATCCGGGTTGCATCGCCTCCAGCCGCTGCATCCAGCTCAGGGCCAACGAGCGTAGCGCGGCCAGTTCGGCTGGTTGTGTGTCAGCGCAGTAGAGGGCCACGTACTCCATGACTTGCTCGTGCACCAATTCGCTGGAGGGCAGGGCGGTGCGGGCGTTCAGGCCGAGCTGCTTGAGCGCTTTTTTCTTGGCCGGACCGTACTCCAGCCCCTCTTCTGCGATGAGGGCAGCGGCGGCGCTGGCGATTTCGAGTTCGAGTTCGAGGGGCGAGGTTGGGGTGGGCACGCGGTTATTATCCCGCCACCATGCATATTCATATACTGGGCATTTGCGGCACCTTCATGGGCGGTTTGGCAGCGCTGGCGCGCGAGGCTGGGCACAAAGTGACGGGTTGCGATGCGGGCGTCTACCCGCCCATGAGCGATCAATTGCGGGCTTTGGGCATCGAGTTGATCGAAGGGTTTTCGGCTGACCAGATGAGCCTCAAGCCCGATGTCTGGGTGGTCGGCAATGTGGTCTCCCGCGCCCGGTTGCCTGACGGCACGCCCAAGTTTCCGCTCATGGAGGCGATTCTGGAATCGGGTCAGCCCTACACCAGCGGCCCGCAATGGTTGTCTGAAAACGTGCTCTCTGGCCGTCATGTGCTGGCCGTGGCGGGCACGCACGGTAAAACCACCACCACCTCAATGCTGGCCTGGGTGCTGGAATGCGCGGGTTTGCAGCCCGGTTTTCTGGTGGGTGGGGTGCCGATGAATTTTGGAATCTCGGCGAGATTGGGCGCTGGGGTGGCTGCGGGCTCTGCTCCATGTCCCCCGCCCGCGTTGCGGGCTCCTCCTTTACTTGCGCAGAGCCC
>JBJOKU010000228.1:0-3342 GCA_046045925.1 Pseudomonadota bacterium | reverse complement strand
TCTCCAGCCATTTCGCCTGGCGCTTGGGGCCAATGTTGTGCCAGTCGGACTCCAGAGGCTTCAGGGTGGCTTTTTGGGATGCGCTGAGCTCAGCCCATTTTTTTTGAGTCAGCGGCACCACCGTAAGTCGTTTGTCTGTAGTGTTGACAGTTGGGGCAGGGCTGCTGGTGGTTGTGGGGGTTTGGGCAAAGGCGAGGGAGCAAGCGAAAAAAACCACCAAGGCGAGTGTCTTGGTGGCAGTAGTCGAAAAGGGGATGCCCCTCATGGCTTGGCCTTGTGTCCGCATTTACCAAGGCCTTTCAGTCTTGGCGCTTCAGGAACTGGGCAAATCCGGGGTCGGAGTAAGCGGCAGGGGGCAAATCGTCGGTGAGCAGGGCTGAATCCACCTCGGCAAGCTCTGAAACTTGCATGTGATTCTGGAGGTTGTCCATGGCAAACATGCCCAGAAGAAGCACCATGACAGGAATCAGTGCGCCCATGTTCTCCCAGAAGCCTGCACCAAACCCAAGCGTGAGCGTGCCGTTGCTGCTCACGCTGGTGATCACCGGGGCTGTGCGCACCTCAAGAGTGCGTTTGCGGTGTGACAGGGCCTGCACCCGCGCAGCGCGCAGGCGCTCAGTGATGTCGTGTGGCAGACAATCGTTGGCAGAGGTCAACGCACCCGCCACTTTGTAGCCAAAGCGGTCAGTTTTTGACTGAATTGTGTCGTTGATGGTGTACGTCATAGCTGTATCCCCTTGGATTTGAGCAATTTGCTCAAAGCTGCCACTGCACGAGAACAGTGTGTTTTGACACTGCCCTCTGAGCAACCCATTGCCGCAGCGGTTTCTGCAACATCCAAGTCCTCCCAGTAACGCAACAGGAAGGCTTCCCGTTGACGCGCTGGCAGCTCTTGGACAGCAGAATCAATCTCACGCAAGGTTTGTGCCCGTTCAAGTGATTTTTGGGCGCTCTCGGAGGTTTCTGAGTCATTGCTGACTTCCAAAGTTTCCAGTAAATCGAATTCCTCTCCGTCGTGAGAGGATTCAAAATCGCTCATGTTGCTGAACAGGGCATTGCGGGTTTTTTGCCGCCTGAACCAGTCGAGCGTAGTGTTGGAGAGGATGCGCTGGAACAGCAGGGGCAACTCGGCAATGGGCTTGTCGCCGTAGTTTTCGGCGAGTTTCATCATGCTGTCTTGCACGATGTCCAAAGCCGCCTCGTCGTCGCGAACGTGATACACCGTCCGCTTGAAGGCGCGTTTCTCAACACTTTTGAGAAAGTCGGAGAGTTCTTGCTCTGTTGCCAAGGGTTGTGGCGAGCGTCTTGCGCGTCGCTGTCTCTGTGGGATTTGTTGGGCGCGGATTATCTCACCCAGCCCGGTCAATCAAACTGACGTGCCCTGCCTGATTTGTGTGCGCTGCAACAAATATGGGATAATCACCGCTGCAATTCAAACGGCAAACGGGTCATGTTCCGGCGCAAACGAAGGCGCTCATGTACATGGTCCAAAGTCCCAATCGGCTCTTACCGGAGCAACGAAAGGGGCACCCAAGGTTTTTCGTCAGAGAAATTCTCGAAAGGTTGATCATGGAAATCTCCAAGGCCGAAATGGCCACTGCTGCAGCGGCAGCTTCCTCCTCCAAGCAAGACAACAACGCCGAAATCATGGGCGCTGAGATCATGGTGCGCGCGCTCCAGGCCGAAGGCGTCAAGTACCTCTGGGGCTACCCCGGCGGCGCGGTGCTGTACATCTACGACGCGCTCTACAAGCAAGACACCATCCAGCACATTCTGGTGCGCCACGAGCAAGCCGCCGTGCACGCCGCTGACGGCTACGCCCGCGCCACCGGCGATGTGGGCTGTGCGCTCGTCACCTCCGGCCCCGGTGCCACCAATGCCGTCACCGGCATCGCCACCGCGTACATGGACAGCATCCCGATGGTGATCATCTCTGGCCAGGTGCCCACGCCCGCGATTGGCCTGGATGCTTTCCAGGAGTGCGACACCGTAGGTATCACCCGCCCCATCGTCAAGCACAACTTCCTCGTGAAGGACGTGAAAGACCTGGCCGACACCATCAAGAAGGCCTTCCACATTGCCCGCACAGGCCGCCCCGGCCCCGTGGTGGTGGACATCCCGAAAGATGTGTCCTTCAAGAAAGCCAAGTTCGACGCCGCCGCTTACGCCAAGCCCGTCGAAATGCGCAGCTACAACCCCAGCACCAAGGGCCACAGCGGACAAATCCGCAAAGCCATGCAGTTGCTGCTGGCGGCCAAGCGCCCCTACATCTACACCGGCGGCGGCGTGCTGCTGAGCAATGCCTCTGCCGAGTTGCGCGAGCTGGCTTACCTGCTGGGCTACCCCGTCACCAACACGCTGATGGGCTTGGGCGCTTTCCCCGCCACCGACAAGCAGTTCCTCGGCATGCTGGGCATGCACGGCACCATCGAAGCCAACAACGCCATGCAGAACTGCGATGTGCTCATCGCCATTGGTGCCCGCTTCGACGACCGCGTGATCGGCAACCCCAAGCACTTTGCGCAAAACGAGCGCAAGATCATCCACGTCGACATCGATCCGTCCTCCATCTCCAAGCGCGTGAAGGTGGACATTCCCATCGTCGGCGACGTGAAAGAAGTGCTGCGCGAACTCATCGCCATGATCAAAGAGAGCGGCCTCAAGCCCGACGCTGCCGCCCTCGCTGGCTGGTGGGAAACCATCGAAGGCTGGCGTTCACGCGACTGCCTCAAGTACGACCGCAACAACGCCAAAGTCATCAAGCCCCAGAAAGTGGTTGAAACCCTCTGGGACATGACCAAGGGCGATGACGTGTACATCACCTCCGATGTGGGCCAGCACCAGATGTTCGCCGCCCAGTTCTACAAGTTCAACGAGCCCCGCCGCTGGATCAACTCCGGCGGTCTGGGCACCATGGGCGTGGGCATCCCCTACGCCATGGGCATCAAGCTGGCCAAGCCTGACAGCGAAGTGTTCTGCATTACCGGCGAAGGCTCGGTGCAGATGTGCATTCAAGAGCTGTCCACCTGCCTGCAATACAACACCCCCATCAAGGTGCTGTCGCTCAACAACCGCTACCTCGGCATGGTGCGCCAGTGGCAAGAGATCGAATACTCTGGCCGCTACAGCCACAGCTACATGGATGCGCTGCCCGATTTCGTGAAACTCGCCGAAGCCTATGGCCACGTCGGCATGCGGATCGAACGTCCAGAAGACGTTGAGCCCGCATTGCGCGAAGCGCGTGCCCTCAAAGACCGCACCGTGTTCATCGACTTCCAGACCGACCCCACCGAGAACGTGTTCCCGATGGTGCAGGCGGGCAAGGGCATTACTGAAATGCTC
>JBJOKU010000227.1:0-3373 GCA_046045925.1 Pseudomonadota bacterium | reverse complement strand
CGAGCAGCGCAACCGCTACTCGCTCACCGATGCCGAAGTGGCGCAACTGGCGCAGTACGCTCTCGTGATCGAGCAGCACTATGGCCGCCCCATGGACATCGAATGGGGCCGCGACGGCACCGACGGCCAGCTCTACATCCTGCAAGCCCGTCCCGAGACGGTGAAGAGTCAGGCCGCAGGCCAGGTGGAGCATCGCTACAAGCTCAAGGGCGAAGGCGCAGTGCTGGCCGAAGGCCGCGCGATTGGCCAGAAGATTGGCACCGGCCCTGTGCGCTTGGTGCACAACATCAGCGAGATGGACAAGGTGCAGCCCGGCGATGTGCTGGTGACCGACATGACCGACCCGAACTGGGAGCCGGTGATGAAGCGCGCCAGCGCCATCGTGACCAACCGTGGCGGCCGCACCTGCCATGCGGCCATCATCGCGCGCGAGCTGGGCATTCCCGCCGTGGTGGGCTGTGGCGATGCCACCAGCCACCTCAAGGACGGCACGCTGGTCACCGTGAGCTGCGCCCAGGGCGATACGGGCTACATCTACGACGGCCTGCTGGAAACCGAAATCACCGAGGTCAAGCGTGGCGAAATGCCCGAGATCAAGACCAAGATCATGATGAACGTGGGCAACCCCCAGCTCGCCTTCGACTTTGCGCAGATTCCCAACCAGGGCGTGGGTCTGGCGCGACTCGAATTCATCATCAACAACAACATCGGCGTGCACCCCAAGGCCATTCTCGACTACCCCAATGTCGATGCCGACCTCAAGACCGCCGTGGAGAGCGTGGCACGGGGTCACCAGTCGCCCCGCGCGTTTTACGTGGACAAAGTGGCAGAGGGCGTGGCCACCATCGCCGCCGCCTTCTGGCCCAAGCCGGTGATCGTGCGCCTGTCGGATTTCAAGAGCAACGAATACCGCAAGCTCATCGGCGGCAGCCGCTACGAGCCCGAGGAAGAAAACCCCATGCTGGGTTTCCGGGGTGCGGCGCGCTACATCAGCGCGGACTTTGCCGAGGCCTTCGCCATGGAGTGCGAGGCCATCTTGCGCGTGCGCAACGAAATGGGCCTGACCAATGTGGAAATCATGGTTCCCTTCGTGCGCACACTGGGGCAGGCCAAGGCCGTCAACGAGTTGCTCACCGCCAAGGGTCTGGGCCGTGGCGTGAACGGCCTGCGCCACATCATGATGTGCGAAATCCCCAGCAACGCCATATTGGCCGAGCAGTTCCTCGAATACTTCGACGGCTTCTCTGTGGGCTCCAACGACCTGACCCAGCTTACCCTGGGCCTGGATCGCGATAGCGGCCTGGAGCTGCTGGCCAAAGACTTTGACGAGCGCGATCCCGCCGTCAAAGCCTTGCTCGGCAAAGCGATTGCCGCCTGTCTGGCGCAAGGCAAGTACATCGGCATTTGCGGCCAGGGCCCCAGCGACCATGCCGACTTTGCGCAGTGGCTGGCGAATGAGGGCATCGTGTCAATCTCGCTCAACCCGGATACCGTGGTGGATACCTGGCAGCAACTGGCTCAAGGCTGATTGCCTTGCCGCCCGGCGATAACCGGGTAAATCCTAGGTGAACCCAAGCCCGGCTGATGCCGGGCTTGAACTATCATGAACGTCCGTTGTGCATGGCAGGCGAGACAACTGCCGTCGGCGTTCCAATGATTCAAAAAACCGCCACTGTCCTGGGTTTGCTGCTCGCCTCCACGGTTGCGGGCATCAGCATGTCGCTTTTCGGGCAGGAGCGGTGGATGCACGCGGTCTTCTGGTACAGCTCCCAATTGTTGCCTGTGCTTTACGTGGCCCTGGCCTGGTGGGGAAGTCAGCAGACTGGGAGTCGTGAGGACGAGCCCTTCCTGCACTCACGGGCGGCCATCACGGATTCTGAGCAGCCAGAAAATGACTAGAAAAAAACTGCTCTGGATAGCGTTCGTTGTGGTGCCATTGCTGGTTTGGATGCTTTCCGGTTTGCTGAGCCACGCCCAGGTATCTTTCATCAACATCGCGTTGGTGGTGCTCTCCGTGGGCATTTACGCGGCGATCGGCTTTATTTGCAGAACCAGTCATTTGGGCGACTACTTTGTAGCGAGTCGCAGTGTGTCACCCATCGTGAATGGCATGGCTACCGCAGCAGACTGGATGTCAGCGGCTTCATTTATTGGATTGACCGGTATTCTGATGACCTTGGGGTTTACCGGCGATGGTGCCCACAATGGCGGCTTGATTTACCTGCTGGGTTGGACCGGGGGGTTTGTGATCCTGGCCACGGTTTTTGCGGGCAAGGTCAATGCGTATGGGGCCTACTCGTTGCCGGAGTTGCTCGAAAAGCGTTTCGGTGGAAAGGCGATCCGCTGGATGGCCGCCTTGGGCACTTTTGTGTGCTCAGGGGTTTATCTTGTTGCACAAATTTATGGCATTGGCCTGGTGACATCCCTTTTGTCTGGCATGACATTCGAGTTGGGTGTTTTCTTGGCCTTGGGCGGGGTCTTGCTGTGCTCATTCCTGGGCGGGATGCGTGCCATCACCTGGACACAGGTGGTGCAGTGTGTGGTGATCGTATTTGTGATGCTCGTGGTGGCTGTCATGGCCTCGATCAAGCTGTCTGGCCATCCACTGGTACCTTTGACGGGTGCAAAGGCGCTGGCACAGGTGGAAATGCGCAGCCTTGAAATCCGGCGTGACCCTGGAGAGCAGCAGGTTCACCGCTTGCTGCGTGAGTCAGAAGTGAGTCACCCAGTCATGGGCGCTGAACTGCGGCCACGGTACGACATGGCATGGCTGACACCCGCGGCATCACGTACCAAGCAGGTGTATACGCCAGAGCAAATCATGGCCAACGAACGCCAGGAGGCACGAGACCGTATCCAGCGCCCCGTTGGCTTTGCAGGGCATGCCACCGATACCGAGGGCTTCAATCCAAGCCAGACAGGTTCCTGGTTGAATGGATTGGCACTGGTGTTTTGCCTGATGGTGGGCACCGCCAGCCTGCCACATATTGTGGTCAGATCAATGACGACACCAACGCCATCTGATGCCCGCAAGTCGATTGTCTGGGCCATGGTGTTCGTGGTTCTGGTTTATGTGTGCGCCTGTTCTTTGGCGATCATGGCCAAATCTGTCGTGCTGAATGAGCTTGTGGGTGCCCATTACGACAATCTGCCAGCCTGGGCCAACCAGTTGCGATTCAAGAAGCTCGGCCTGTTGCACCTCAACGATCTCAACAAGGACGGTATCGTGCAGTTTGCCGAGATCGGTTTTTATTCCGATTACCTGATTCTTGGCGTTCCAGAAGTCATGGGCTTGCCCAGTTTGCTGTTGGGGCTTCTTGCCGTGGGAGCCATGGCAGCTGCCCTGTCAACTGCGGATGGGCTCTTGCTGACG
>JBJOKU010000226.1:0-3376 GCA_046045925.1 Pseudomonadota bacterium | reverse complement strand
GCTTTGTGGCTGATCGGGCGTGACATGCAGTTGCCCGCGCTGGCCGAGCCCGCAGCCGATGTGGGCGCGCTGGAAGAAGCGGTGCGCGCAGCGGCGCGGCGCTCGGTGCGCAAGGCGCATTCGGTGAGCGCAACACTGCGGGGAGAAAACACCTCAGCGCCCAAGCCGTCGGCCGCCGCCGCAAGAGGTGACGCATGAACGCGCCGCATGGCCTGAGCGGCGCAGATTACGAGCCAGCGGAGGTGCTGTATTTGTGGTGGCTGGGCGTGCCCGCGCAGCCGCGCTTGGTGGGTGAGCTGCTGCGCGTGCCCTCGAAAAACGGGGTGTCGCTGCGCTATGCGCCAGACTGGCTCCAGCATGGTTTTGCGCTGAGCGAAGACTTGCCACTCATCACGGGCGAAATGCTGCCCCGCGAGAGAGACACGGCGGTGGGCGGGGTGGATGACGCGCGGCCAGATCGCTGGGGCGAGCGGGTCATCCTCGTGCTGGACAAGCCCAAGCGCCGTGCCGTGCTGGACATGCTGTGGCTCTGCGGTGAAGAGCGCTTTGGTGCGCTGGGCGTTTCGGTGAGTGCGCAGCACTATGCGCCGCGAGCCCTGGGGCCGCTGCCCGTGTTGGCCGATGTCTCGGCGATGGAGGCGCTGGTGCAGAAAATCATTTCAGGTCAAACGGTCACAGAGCCCGAGCGCCGTTTGATCGCACCGGGCGTGAGCTTGGGCGGGGCACGCCCCAAGGCGCTGCTGTGGGCGCAAGACGCGCAATGGGTTGTGAAGTTTTCAGAGCCTGGCGAAGCGTTCAACATGCCCTTGGTGGAGCACGCCAGCATGACGCTCGCCCGCTTGGCCGGTATCCGGTCTGCCGAGACATTTGCCATCCCTCTGGAGGGCGGGCACAAGGTTCGGCATGCCGTGGCCATCCGGCGCTTTGACCGGGCGGGCCCCTTGCGCTTGCATGCGCTTTCGGCGGGCGTGGCCTTGAAAGCCGCCGCGCAGGAGTTGGGCTACCCGGAGCTGGCGCAGCTTTTGCGCCGCCGTGGGCCACGCGATGCCTCTGAGCGTCGCGCCCACATGCAGGAGGTGTTTCGCCGTGCGGTGTTCAATGTCTTGATGGACAACACCGACGACCACGAGCGCAACCACGCACTGCTGGCCAGCGATGGGGGCGAGCTGCATTTGTCGCCCGCCTACGATGTGTTGCCCACAGGCCAGGCCTTGGGCTACCAGCAGATGCGTCTGGGCCGCGAGGGACACGAAGCCAGCTTGGACAACGCGCTGTCAGAGCATGCGCAATACGGCTTGAGCTTGGCGCAAGCCAAAACAGTGGCGCAAGAAGTGGCTCGGGTGGTGGCGGGATGGAAAACACATTTCCGCGCCCAAGGGGTTGCGCCGGACGACATTGACTTTCTGGGCCAGCAAATCGACCGGCCCGCCCTGCTGGCGAAATCTTGAAAAACCTCAGCGAGTGAGCGCCAGCGCCACCCGCTCGGCGCTCACATCGTTCAAACACCGCGTGTGCCCCAGCGGACACTCGCGCTTGAAGCAGGGGGCGCAGTCCAACGGGGGCTGGTAGCTGGGGTCGTTCTTGAGCCAGAGCACGGTGGCGCGCTCGCTCATGGGCGGCGTGTGCAGCGGACTGGAGGAGCCGTACACCGCCACTTGCCGCAGGCCCCGGCTTTCGCCAAAAGCGGCGGCCACGTGCATCAGGCCGGAGTCGTTGGAGACCACAGCGCGGGCGGCGGAGATGAGGGCGATGGCTTCATCCAATGAGGTTTGGCCTGCCAGATTGACGCAGCGGGCGCTCACTTGTGTGAGCTGTCCGGTGCTTGCCGACGCATCAATCGACGCATTGGCCGCTTGGGTGATTTCTTCGCACAAGGCACGCTCTTTGCCCGAGCCCAGCAACAGCACGGGCGCGTCGAGCAGGCGGGGGAGTTCGGCAAAGTGGCTGGCGGGCCAGCGCTTGGCCGGGCCAAATTCCGCGCCGGGGGCGAAGACGTAGTAGCCCCGTTCGGCCAGGCCTTGGCGGGACAAAGCGGACTGCACCTGGGCATCGCTCACCCGCAGCACGGGCCGGTCGGCGGCTACGTCGGCATCGCCACTCAGCGCGGAGTAAAAGGCCACCATGGGCGGGCGCTCTACGCCGTGTCCGCGCGGCGGGTTGGGCAGGCGGCGATTGAGTAGCACATAGCGCGATTCGCCCGCGTAGCCCACGCGCTCAGGGATGCCCGCGAGCCAAGGCAGCAGGGCGCTTTTCAGTGAGTTGGGCAGCACATAGGCGCGCTGAAATTGGCCCTGGATCTGCCGCGCGATCTCGCGGCGGGCGGCCCATTGCAGGCCGCCGTGGGCAAAGGGGAATTCAACGACCTCGGCCACCTGCGGCATGGCCCGGTACACCGGTGCCACCCAGGGCAGCGCACCCACGGTGAGGCGCTCACCCCGCGCAGCCAGCCGCCGCATCAGCGGCTCGGTCATGACGGCATCGCCGATCCATTGCGGGGCAATGACCAGCCCCGCTAATCGATGGCCTTCGAACTTAGGCAAGAGTAAGCTCACACAAGGTCTGCCAAACTAGGCATTTGTCCGCAAAGATGCTGAGGAAGACGGTGACATCCACTAGACCGCCCCCCACTGTAGAGATACGAGATTGGGTTTGAGCAAGCTGACGGCACCATAAGCATCGCTGTTACGAATGAACGCACCGAATGAATCGAGATTGGCAACCGATTCGCACCAGCGATTTGCTTTAGGGATGCTGCGCAAATCGGCTGTGGGGGCGAAGTACGCAATGCACCGGAGTTGACTGATCGCTTCATCGCCTGATCTTCCAGCACTTATGAATTGGCGCGTGATGTCGAATTCGAAGCGCTCACCTCGGCCCCAGTCAAAGACACCCCATTGAAACAACAGCATGTCTGATAGCGCACTTTTCGTGAGGCCTGTTGCGCGAACGTTTTGGTAGAAAGACAAGGCGCTTTCAACCAGTTGAGGCACTGTTAGCTCGCCTGGGGCGAGCTGTCGTCGCGTCAAGAACTCCTGAAACGAGGTAACTGAGCTGGAGGGGCTCATGTTTGTGGCCTCGTGGATATTGCAGCCTTCAAGCAGAGGGGCAATTGCAGTTGCAAAAGCAGACCTAAGAACGGATCGGCGAGTGCGGCTCATAAATGTTTTCCGAGCCGTATTCGCCTTGCCGTTTGGTGCGTGCTACACACTGCAAGACCGCTCGCTACGCGGCAAGGCTTAATGCCCGCCAGCGAAGTGCTCGCCCGCAGCGAGTTTGTAATGTGTGCCGCAGTAGGGGCACTTGGCCTCGCCGGTGTGGCCCACGTCGAGGAAGACGCGGGGGTGGGAGTTCCAGAGTTCCATGCCTGCGGCCTTGT
>JBJOKU010000225.1:0-3377 GCA_046045925.1 Pseudomonadota bacterium | reverse complement strand
CCACCTGCGCTGCACCGCCCTGCACGCCGTATGCGGGCGATTTGCGCCACTGGTGCGCCACCTTGGCCGAGCGGATCAGCGCCTTGCTGGGCACACAGCCGTAGTTGAGGCAGTCGCCCCCCATCTTGTGGCCCTCGATCAGCGTGACCTTGGCTTTCACCGCCGCCGCAATGTAGGCGCTCACCAGCCCGCCCGCACCGGCCCCAATCACCACCAGATTGCGGTCGAACGTGGCCGGGCGCGGCCATTGGGCGTACACCTTGCGGCGCTGCACCCAGCCCACGCCCCACTTGGCCAGCAACGGAAACAGGCCCAGCAGCACAAAACTGCCCAGCAGGGCGGGCGAAAGAATGTCGCGGCTCGACTGGATGGCCCCCAGTTGCGTGCCCGCGTTCACATACACCGCCGTGCCCACCAGCATGCCGATCTGGCTCACCGCGTAAAAGCGCAGCGCCTTCATGGGGGTGAGCCCCATGAGCAGGTTGACCAGCCAGAACGGGAACAGCGGCACCAGGCGCAGCGTCAGCAGATAGAACGTGCCATCTTTTTGAACGCCTTCGTTGATGGGGGCAAGCATGCGGGCAAAGCGGCTTTGCACCGCATCGCGCAGCAAGTAGCGCGAGGCCAGAAACGCCAGAAGCGCCCCGAGGCTGGAGGCAAACGACACCACCAGCAAGCCCAGCCAGAAACCAAACACCGCCCCGGCCGCGAGGGTGAGCACCGAGGCCCCCGGAAACGACAGCGCCGTGGCCAGCACGTACAAGCCAAAGTAGGCCAGCAGCACCGTCAAGGGCTGCGCCTGGTAGAGCGACAAGAGACTGTCGCGGCTGGACTTGAGGCTGTCGAGCGTGAGCCAGCGGCCCAGCTCGAAGTGCTGGTACAGCCCCACCAGCAGCACCAGCGCCACCACCGCCAGCAGCCAGACGGCTTTCCTTGAACGGGCCGGTGCGGCGCTCATGCCAGCGCTCCCCCGCAACTGCTGCCCTGCCCCGCCGTGCAGCCATAGCAGTGATCGGCCACGGCGATGTCGGCGTGCTCGCCATCGGTGTGCAGCAAATCGCGCAGGTGGGGCAGGCCCGTGCCTTGCCCCAGCCTGGCCCGCAAACCCAGCATCTGGTTGAAATCGCAGTCGTACAAATCGCCTTGCCAGTCCACGCTGACCATGCTGCGGCACATCACGGTGTCGAGGTTTTCGGGCTTGTAGGACTGGCGCAGCAGTTGCATGTAGCCCTCGAACGTGCCCTTGCTGAGCAAGGTGCTGCCAAAGCGCTGCACCGGCATGTTGGTGAGGGCAAACAAATGATTGAAGCGGATGCCGTGGTGTTGCAGCAACTCGCGCTTGTAGTCCTGCTCCAGCGCAGCCTGCGGTGGCGGCAGGCTGGGGCCTTGCGGGTTGTAAACGAGGTTCAGCACCAGCGGCGAATCGTCCTGCCCGTAGCCCAGCGCATTGAGCTGCTGCAAGCCCCGGATACTGCGCTCAAACACGCCGTCGCCACGCTGCCGGTCCACATTGCCGGGAAGGTAGCA
Organism: Pseudomonadota bacterium; assembly: GCA_046045925.1. Classification (GTDB taxonomy): domain Bacteria; phylum Pseudomonadota; class Gammaproteobacteria; order Burkholderiales; family Burkholderiaceae_C; genus JBJOKU01. Next base: position 1,850 of record JBJOKU010000225.1, on the reverse strand, counting down.
GGGCAGCGAAGCGGTGATCTCCACGCCCTGCCCGGCCAAAAAAGCGGCCAGGTCTTCCTGCCCCGGTTCGGACAGGATGGTGAGGTTGCAACGGTCAATCACCCGCACGCCCAGGGCGCGCGCGTCGCGCACCAAGCCCCGGAAGTGCTCATTCAGCTCGGGGGCACCACCCGTCAGGTCCAGCGTTTGCACCTGGCGCTGGCGCAGCACCTCCAGCACCAGGGCCACGGTGTCGGCCTGCATCATCTCGGTGCGGTTCGGGCCTGCGTTGACATGACAATGCACGCAAGACTGGTTGCAGCGGTAGCCGAGGTTGACCTGCAAGGTATCGAGCTTGCGGCGACGCAGCGGCGGAAAGTCGGTTTGCTTCAAAAAGGCCAGCGTGTCGCGCATCGGGAATTCTCCAAACAGGGGTATCGATTGTGTGGGACGGGCAGGCTCAGTTCGCCCCCGGACAGGGGGTGTCCTTTGCAACAAACTGGATATCGGCAAACCCGGCACGGGCGGATTCGCCAGTGTTGTCGGTATCTGCCGTCACGGCCAGTTGCACGGGACGGGCGTTGGGCGAATACAGCTTCGCCGCATCCGCCGCAATGTCGCGCCGCTCCCACACCCAGCGGCCCGCCTGCTGGGCACCGCTGCGCAACACGATCATGGTGGTGCGGTTGGTGTAGGCATTGGGTTTTTCGGTGCCAACGGGGTGCCGGTTGTCCCACACGTAATTGAGCGCGGCATCGGGCACGTCCGGCCCCCAGATGGCGCGGGCAATGCCGAGCTGCGTGCGCAGGCCAAAGCCCTTCTCGGCATCGGGCAGGCCCAGGCTGACATACAGGCGCGCGGCGTAGTCGTCTCCGGCCTTGGTGTTCATGTCGGCCTTGAGCAAGGGCGCGTCCACCCGCCAGCGCCAGCACAGCACGGGCGTGGCTTTCAAGTCCACCTCCAGCGGGCGGGCCAGCAGGGACATGCTGGCCTTGGACACCACCTCAACCGCCGCCGCGCCGTCCCACTGCCGGGCCTGATACTGGTTGCGGGGAATGTCGGCCTTGAGCTGAACCTCTTTCCAGCCGCCCAAGCCCTTGGAGAAATCGCCCACCACCTGGGCGGGGCCTGTTTGCGCCTGCGCCATGCCGCAGCCCGCCACCGCAAGGCCAGCGGCCACGCGCAGGGCCTGACGGATTGGAAAGTCAAAGGTATTCATGAGCATCTGTCGCGCAAAGCGTGGATTTCTTACACAGGCCCGGCCTTCGGGCAGGATTTCAATCATCCTGTTCAAAAAGCTCAAGCCGCCAACAAGCGCCATTGTGGCCGCAACAGGCAAAATCGGCTTCATGCACGCCACCCTGACACATTTGCAAGACGCGGTCTTGGCCGCCATCGCGGATCGGCAGCCCTTGCGCTTTCGCGGCGGCGGGAGCAAAGACTTTTATGGCCACAAGCTCGTGGGCGCTGTGCTCGACACGCGCACGCACAGCGGCATCGTGAGCTACGAGCCGAGCGAGCTGGTCGTCACCGCCCGCTGCGGCACACCCTTGGCCGAGCTGGAGCAGGCTCTTGCCGAACAGGGCCAGTGTCTGGCCTTCGAGCCACCGCACTATGGTGCGCCGGGGCTCGAATCCACATCCCAGCCACCGCACTATGACTCAGCATCCGCCACCGTGGGCGGCATGGTGGCTGCCGGGCTTTCGGGCCAAAGCCGCGCCGCCGTGGGCAGTGTGCGCGACTTCGTGCTGGGCGCTCACTTCATCAACGGCCAGGGCGAGCTGCTGGAGTTTGGCGGGCAGGTGATGAAAAACGTGGCCGGTTACGACGTGAGCCGCCTGCTCGCAGGCAGCATGGGCACGCTGGGGCTG
>JBJOKU010000224.1:0-3385 GCA_046045925.1 Pseudomonadota bacterium | reverse complement strand
AGATCTGGGCGGCGTTGTTGTAGATGCCCCCGCTGGACTTCTTGACGATTTCTTCGAGGGACATGCTCTCGAACTCGGTGCCCTTTTGCAGGTTGTTCAGGTTCACGACGTAGGCGTTGTGGTGCTTGCCGTGGTGGAACTCCAGCGTTTCCTTGCTGTAGTGGGGGGCCAGGGCGTCGATGGCATAGGGCAATGCGGGCAGGGTGTGTTCCATGTTTTCTCCGTGGTGTAGCTGGTTGTCTGGTGCGGTCCGGATACGGGCTTGATGCCTGCGCAGCCGAACGGGAAGCGATGATTGTAGGGAACTATTGGGGCCGCACGGCTTGCACGCCCAAATCAACCTCACCATCTGCAAGGGTTGCCTTTACCGTCTGACCGGTTCGCAAAGCGGTCACGCTTTCCACCGCCCTGCCCTGCTCGTCTTGCAGCCAGGCATAACCGCGTTGAAGAACGAGCGAGGGATCGAGCAAGGCCAACCGGTCACCCAGACGCGCCAGGGCGAGTGTGCGGGCCTTGATTTGTTGATGGGACTGGTTATTCCAGAGCGTTTGTCGAGCTTCATGCCGGTTCGCGTGTGATTGGAGGCATCGCTGCATTGCCTGACCCATCCGGTGGCGGAGAATTTGCAACCGGGCTTGAGCCCGTGTCACGCTGTCTTGCGGTCGCCCCAATCGCACCCGCGCCCAGTCAAGACGCTGTTGCTGCTTTTCAATCTGCTGGGCGGCGGCTTCCTGCAATCGCGCCTGCTGATGAACCAGCAAGCCCATCTCGTCTGCTCTAGGCGTGGCACACAGCTCGGCAGCAGCTGTTGGGGTGGGGGCACGCAGATCGGCAACAAAGTCAGCGATGGTGAAGTCGGTCTCATGACCGACTCCGCAGATCAGTGGCACCGGGCTGGCGGCGATGGTTCGGGCGAGAGCCTCGTCGTTGAAAGCCCAAAGATCGTCGAGACTCCCGCCTCCCCGCACGAGAAGAATCACATCTGGTTGTGCAGTTACGTTGGGGGTTTGACAGAGTTTGTAGAGTTTATGCAGCGCCCCAATCAGCTCTTGCGGCGCAGCCGGGCCTTGAACTGAGGCGGGAGACAAGACCACAGGGATGTGGGGCACACGTCGCAGCAATGACGTGATTGCATCATGCAAGGCGGCAGCTCCAACAGAAGTCACCAAACCAATGGCCCGGGGCTTCGCCACAAGTGGACGCTTGCGGGAGGCATCAAACAGGCCCTCAGCCTCCAGCCTGGCCTTGAGTTGCATGAATTGTTCAAACAGCGTTCCCTGCCCGGCTTTTCGCATCGATTCGACGATGAGTTGCAAGTCGCCCCTGGCCTCGTAAACGCCCAGCTTTCCGCGAAGCTCAACCCAGTCGCCATCGCGCGGCATGAAGTCAAGAGCACCCGCAGCGCGCTTGAACATGGCACACCTCAATTGACCATCGCCGTTTGCATCCTTGAGCGTGAAATAGCAGTGCCCACTGGCTGCACGGGCAAAACCAGCGAGTTCACCCTTGACCTGCACCGGATTGAGCCGCGCATCCAGGAGATCGGCCACGGCACGAACCAGCGCTGCAACTTCCCAAACCGGGCCTTTGGATGGCAAAGCCCCCCGCCAGCCAGGGGGCGCTACAAAATTGGGGGCATTGGAATCAAAACCGGTGGGCATCATGGGATGGCAGTGTAGCGATGTCGGGGACGAATACCCACAGCGACCACCGAATCAGACCCCGCCCCGGGATTTGACCCCCAGCACGCATGTTGCCGTGTAACTATTTGATTTGAAAGATAAATATACTGCCTGTTTTGTCATCGTTTTGTCACGAGCACCATTTCATGCGGCTTGCGACCAGGGGACATGCAGGTTACTCACATAGTTATCCACAAAAAATGTGGAGGCATTGAAGCACGAGAACCGGAACGACGCAAAGGCAATGCGCCATCAAAAGAGATCGCAGAATGACCCTGCCGCTGGGTGATAATCTTGCGCCATTGGCGCATTCACGCGCCGCGAATTCCGGAGACCGATTTGTTCACCATCATTCAAGCGGCTGGCTGGCCGATCTGGCCTTTGCTCGCCTGTTCAATCGCAGCGCTGGCGCTGATTGTTGACCGTTTTCTCAATCTCAAGACGGCCAAGATCGCTCCGGCCACTCTGCTGGATGAGGCGATTTCGGTGTCGCGCAATGGTCCGCCCACTGCGGAAGTGATTCGCCAATTGCAGGACAACTCGGTGCTGGGTGCCGTGTTGTCGAGTGGATTCGCCGCTCTGGCTGCCAATCCACGCTGCTCGGAGGCCGATCTGCGTGCCAGCATGGAAGCGGCAGGTCGCAAGGCTGCGCACCAGTTGGACAAGTACATGGTCGCACTCGCCACCATCGCTTCGGCTGCACCCCTGCTGGGCCTGCTGGGCACGGTGATCGGCATGATCGAAATCTTTGGCTCCCAGCCCGGTGGCTCCACGGGGGGCAATCCGGCCCAGTTGGCACATGGCATTTCAGTTGCGCTTTACAACACGGCATTCGGTCTGATCGTGGCAATTCCAGCGCTGGTGTTCTGGCGATATTTCCGCGCCCGCATTGATGCTTATGTGCTCACGCTGGAGCTGTCTTCCGAGCAGTTTGTGCGCCATCTCCTTGCTTTGCGCCAGTCATGAACTTCCGCAAAACGCCACGGGAAGAACCCGAGATCAACCTGATACCGTTCATAGACGTGCTGCTGGTGGTGCTGATTTTCCTGATGCTCACCACCACCTACAGCAAGTTCACCGAGATGCAGGTACGCCTGCCCGTTGCGGACACCGAGGCCCAGAAAGACTATCCGCGCGAACTGATCGTGGCCGTGGGCAGCGATGGCCGTTACGCGGTCAACCAGCAACCTGTTGGAGGAAAAAGCGTCGATGCACTCACATCGGCACTGCGCGATGCGAGTAGCGGCATCAAGCCTGGGGCCAAGGACATCGTGGTCATCATCAGTGCCGATGCGCAGGCCGCTCACCAGTCTGTGATCTCCGTCATGGAGGCTGCACGCCGGGTGGGTTTGTCACAAATCACCTTCGCATCGCAACGCACTGCGCAGTGAGCCCCGATTTGACCCGGCGGGCGCAACGCCTGCATGATGCACTTCCCCAGACCCAATGCACGCGTTGCGGGTTTCCTGACTGTGAGACCTACGCCCGGGCCATTGACGCAGCTCAGGCGCAAATTAATCAATGCCCGCCTGGTGGACACGAAGGCGTTGTGCGCTTGGCTGGCATCATGTCCGTCGAGCCGCTGCCGCTGAACCCGGAAAACGGCACAGAAGGCCCCAGAGTGGTCGTCTGGATTGACGAGGACTGGTGCATTGGATGCACGCTGTGTATCAAGGCCTGTCCGGTAGATGCCATTGTGGGCG
>JBJOKU010000223.1:0-3408 GCA_046045925.1 Pseudomonadota bacterium | reverse complement strand
GGGCATGAATGTCTCTATGCAAGACACCTTCAACCTCGGCTGGAAGCTTGTTCATGTCTTGCAAGGCCGCTCAGATGCCAGCTTGCTGCGCAGTTATTCCAAAGAGCGCCTCACCGAAGCCAAGCGCCTGGTCGATACAGATCACGAGTGGTCGCGCATCATGTCTGCGCCAACCACCCAGGCTGAACGTGAAGGCAAGGAAGAGCCGCGCATCATCCGGCAATTCAAAGCCAATCTGGAGTTCACCGGTGGCACGGCGGTGAAGTACGACACCTCTTACCTCTTCGCCCCAGGCAAGTACCAAGACCTCGCACAGCGCGAAGAAATTGGCCGCCGCTTCCACTCCGCGCCCGTGGTGCGTGTGTCCGACGCCAAACAGATGCAACTCGGCCATGTGGCTGAGGCCGACGCGCGCTGGCGCTTGTACGCCTTTGCGGGCAAGGCCGACAGTTCCACGCCCGGCTCGGCCATTCACAAACTGGCCGACTGGCTGGAAACCAACCCCAACTCGCCAGTGGTCAAGCACACCCGCAAGGGCGAAGACATCGACGCAGTGATCGACTTGCGTGCCGTGTTCCAGCAGACCTTCGACCAGCTCGCCTATGAGCACATGCCCTCACTGCTCAAGCCCAAGACCGGCAAGCTCGGCCTGCAAGACCACGAAAAGGTGTTTTGTGTTGACCACAAGGGCGTGGGCGACATCTACGACATGCGCGGGATCAACCGCGACAAGGGCTGCATCATCATCGTGCGCCCCGACCAGTACGTGGCCAACGTGCTGCCGCTGGATGCGTTTGATGAGCTGTCGGCCTACTTCGCCGCCATCCTGAAGTGACGCAACGGTCAGCGCCCGTACTTCGCCTCAAACGATGTCTTGGCGATCAGGTTGGCATTGAGCATGTAGCCCACGAGTGCGGCCGTGGTGTCTTTGGGCAGCTCCAGCTTGTCGGTCTTGAGCGCATGGACGGTGAAGATGTAGCGGTGCGGTTTGTCGCCTACGGGTGGGCAAGCGCCGCCGAAGCCGTAGGTGCCAAAGTCGGTGCGGCCCTGTACAGAGCCAGCGGGAAGACCCTTGCCTTCGGCATTCCCGGCACCGACTGCAATGCCGTTGGCGCTGGCCGGAATGTTGTAGATCACCCAATGCCACCAGCCTGAGCCGGTGGGGGCGTCGGGGTCATACACGGTGACCGCAAAGCTCTTGGTGCCTGCGGGAGCGTTGACCCAGTTGAGTGCAGGAGAGACGTTGTCACCGGTGCAGCCAAAGCCCTTGAACACATGCTGGTTGCCGAGCGTCGAGCCCGGCACGATGCTGGGGCTGGAGAGGCTGAAATCGGCTGCGTGGGCGGCGAGAGGCAAGAGGGCGGAACCCATCAGGGTAATGAAAAGTTTGCGCATGGAGACTCCTCAAGAAACGGGGTGATGAGAGATTGTGGCGTTGTCAGCCAGACATTCAAGTGAATGATAGTGGGTCACATATTCCAGCTCGAAACCATGGGAAAGATGGGAGGATGATGGGGCTGGTTTGGCCTATCATCAGCGTGACACCCGAAAGACATTTTGAATGAACAAGCCTTACATCCTTGCAGGCGTTATGGGCTGGCCCGTGGCGCAGTCCCGATCTCCGCTTATCCACAACCACTGGATCAAGAAATACGGTCTTGAAGGGGCCTACGGACTTTTTCCAGTAGAGCCAGGCAACGTCGAGGCGGCAGTTCGTGGGTTGAGGGCGCTCGGGTTGGCGGGATGCAACATCACCATTCCGCATAAAGTGGAGGCCATGCAACTGATGGATGTGGTTGACCCGCTGGCCAGGCGCATAGGAGCGATCAACACCATCCATGTCCAGGCTGATGGTGTCATGCATGGTTACAACAACGACTGCTTTGGCTACATTCAGAGCATCCGCGATGCCAAACCCGATTGGCGGGCAGATGACGGCCCCGTTGTTGTGCTTGGGGCGGGTGGATCGGCGCGGGCCATCGTGGTGGGATTGCTGGATGCGGGGGTGCCAACTGTGCGTCTATTTAACCGCACCCTTGCCAAAGCCCGTCAGTTGGCAGATGAATTTGGAGACAAGGTAACGGCGCTCGACTGGCGTGAGCGAGAGCAGGCGCTCGAGGGGGCGGCCATGCTCGTCAACACAACCAATCAGGGTATGTACAACCAGCCGCCACTTGAGATCAGGCTCGACGCTCTGCCGCGTGAAGCCCTGGTTTCGGACATCATCTACATACCACTCGAAACCGATTTGCTCAAGCGTGCCCGCGAACGAGGGCACGTTACGGTGAACGGCTTGGGCATGCTACTCAATCAGGCGAGGCCCGCATTCGAGAAGTGGTTTGGCATCCTGCCCAAAATTGACCCGGAGCTGCGCCAGAAAATTCAAGCCAGCTTCTGAGATTGGTCTGCGATATACTTGATTCGCGCCGATTTTCCCAATTGCAGGCGCATTACAAATCTCGCTAAAGACGGACCTCTCAGCACCCGGTTTCGTTTTTGGCGAACCGGGTTTTTTGTTGAATGGGTCCGATGAAGGTTCAAGCTCAGTTCATGTCGTTCAAGCAGGCCTTGCCCTTGCAAAGCGGCTTGTCCCTGCCTGAGTACACATTGGCCTACGAAACCTACGGCACGCTCAACGCAGACAAGAGCAATGCCGTCCTCATCTGCCATGCGCTCAACGCCTCGCACCATGTGGCGGGCGTGTACGAGGGCAAAGAGCGCAGCGAGGGCTGGTGGGACAACATGATCGGCCCGGGCAAGCCGGTGGACACAAACCGCTTTTTTGTCATCGGTGTCAACAACCTGGGTTCGTGCTTTGGATCCACTGGGCCAATGAACATCAACCCTGACACAGGCCGGCCCTGGGGGGCAGACTTCCCGGTGGTGACGGTGGAAGACTGGGTCAATGCCCAAGCCCGCCTGCTTGACGCACTCGGAATCGGAAAGCTCGCGGCCGTCATGGGTGGGTCGCTCGGGGGCATGCAGGTACTCAGTTGGACGCTACAGTTTTCGGAGCGTGTGGGCCATGCTGTTGCCGTAGCCACAGCCCCCAACCTGTCGGCTGAGAACATCGCTTTCAACGAGGTGGCGCGTCGCGCCATCATCACCGACCCCGACTTCCACAATGGCCACTTCTACGCGCATGGCGTGGTGCCCAAACGCGGCTTGCGCGTCGCGCGCATGATTGGCCACATCACCTACCTCAGTGACGATGTGATGAACGAAAAGTTCGGTCGCAGCCTGCGTGATGGCGACGTGCTCAAGTACAGCACTCAGGACATTGAGTTCCAGATTGAGAGCTACTTGCGCTACCAGGGTGACAAGTTCAGCGAGTATTTTGACGCCAACACTTATTTGCTCATCACCCGTGCGCTCGATTACTTTGACCCGGCCAAGGCCACTGGCGGC
>JBJOKU010000222.1:0-3409 GCA_046045925.1 Pseudomonadota bacterium | reverse complement strand
TGCTGGCGGTGCAAAAAGATGATCGCGTGATCGACTGGTTCTGCGGCCTCGGCAACTTCACCCTGCCGCTGGCCACGCAGGCCAAACAAGTGCTGGGCATTGAGGGCAGCGATGTGCTGGTGGCGCGTGCCAATGCCAACCGCGATGCCTTTGCTGCTTCACGCAGCACACCCATTGCGCAAACCTCGTTTGTGGCCCGTAACCTGTTCGAGATGACGCCCGAGTTGCTGGTGCAAGACGGCTACGCACATCGCTGGCTGGTGGACCCGCCCCGTGAGGGCGCGTTTGCACTGGCCAAGACGCTGGCCGAGTTGCACCTGTGCCAACAGCCGCGCGAGGCACAAGAAGGCGAAACAGAAGAAACCATTGCGGCCGACGAAACCCGCCGTGCCCAACTGCGTGAACTGCTTGCAAAGACCGGCTGGAAGCCACCCCGGCGCATCGTCTATGTGAGCTGCAACCCCGCCACGCTGGCGCGTGATGCCGGCCTTTTGGTCCACCGCGCAGGCTACCGTTGCACCCACGCGGGGGTGATCAACATGTTCCCGCACACCGCGCATGTGGAGAGCATGGCGGTGTTTGAACTGGCATCTTGAGTTGCTGCGTCAACTTTGCATTGGATAATGATTTGCGGTTTAGAAGCTGGCTCCATAGCCAAACCAACAAGAGGAAACTACCATGAACGACTGGACATCTGGCTACAGGGCTGACATCAACTACACCTACGGCTACTACGACATATTGAATCCGTTGCGGGCCAAGCTCTCCATGCTCAAGGCCGGATTGGCATGCCCCAATTTCGAGACCGCCTGCGAACTGGGATTTGGCTATGGCTTGAGTATCAATATGCACGCCGCTGCATCAAGCACACAGTGGTGGGGTACAGACTTCAATCCTGTCCAGGCTGCATTTGCCCAGAAGCTGGCTGCCACAAGCGGCAGTGGCGCACGCTTGTTTGACCAGTCTTTTGCAGAGTTTGTCAACCGCCCGGATCTGCCCGAATTTGATTTCATTGGCCTGCACGGTGTCTGGACATGGATTTCAGGCGAAAACCGCAGCCATATCCTTGACTTCATACGGCGCAAACTCCGCCCCGGTGGTGTTGTCATGGCCAGCTACAACACGTTACCCGGATGGAGTGCACATATCCCCTTGCGTGAATTGATGATGCGACATGTGCGCACCACGGGTTCGCCATCAGTCGGTATTGAGCAGCAAATCAAGAACGCGCTTGACTTTGCCGATAAGCTGCTGGCCACAGAGCCTGCCTATCTGGCGGCCTATCCGGGCATGGCCAAAGCCTTGGCCGATTTGCGCAAGATGAATCTCAACTACGTTGCGCACGAGTACTTCAATCGCGACTGGATGCCCATGCACTTCGGCGAGATTGCCGATTTCATGGCAACTGCCAAATTGGAATTTGCCTGCTCTGCCCGGCATCTTGAGCAAATACCTGGCCTGCGACTCAAGCCACAACAACTTGCCTTGGTGGATGGCCTGTCCGACAAAGTGATGAAAGAGTCCACACGCGACTTGTTGTGCAACTCTGGTTTCAGGACGGATCTTTGGGTCAAGGGGGCTCAGCGTCTGAGCCCGCAACAGTTGGCTCAGGATGCATCTGGCCTCATGCTTGCCTTGGCAAGACCCGCGAAAACCATACCACTGGAGTTCAAGTTGCCCACCGGAAAGGTCAGCTTGCGTCCAGAGGTCTACCAGCCCATCATGGCTTTGCTGGGGGAGCATGGCCCCAAGTCGATTGGACAAATCATGTCAAGCAGCGAAGGCAAGGGTTTGAGCGTGGCTTCAATCCTGGATGCCGCTACCGTCTTGTGTGGCGCAGGTTTTGCCCATGTGGTGCAGGAGCTGCCAGCGAACAGCCCGGTATTTGAGTCTTCAAAAAAACTCAATGCCGACATTCTGGCGCGGTTCTCTGCTTCGGAAGAAATCAACCACATGGCCAGCCCGCTCACGGGCGGTGCCATCAACGCAGACCGGATGACTTTGCTGTTCATGCAGGCCAGCCTGGCGGGCAAAACAAACCCCAAGGAAATGGCCAAATTCGCCTGGGCTGAACTCAGCAAACGGGGGCACAGCGTCATTGCCAACGGCAAGCGCATGGAAACTGCCAAGGACAATCTCGAACAACTCAATACCATTGCGCAACACATGCAGACCGAAACCCTGCCGATTTTGCGAATGCTCAAAGTATTCTGAAATGCCACTCTCCGCCAACGCAGCTAACGTCTCGCCAACACTGCGCATCGCCACCGCCCAGCTCAATTTCATCGTTGGCGACATGCCCGGCAACGCGCAAAAAATCATTGGCGCTGCCCGCATGGCTCACGCCCGTGGGGTGCAATTGCTGCTCACGCCCGAGTTGTCGATCTGCGGTTATGCCGCTGAAGACTTGTATCTGCGTCCGGCTTTCATTGCCGCTTGCGAACAGGCCGTGCAGACCGTGGCAAGCGAGTTGGCCACGCTCAAGGGCTTGCATGTGGTGGTGGGGCATCCGCAAATGCTGCAAGCCGAGGTGTCGGGTGAGCGCAGTGCCTTGCGCGGACGCAGCCAGAGCGCCCCGGCCCTGCTGAACGCCGCCAGTGTCCTGTGCGAGGGCAGGGTGCTGCACACCTACGCCAAGCGCGAGTTGCCCAACTATCAGGTGTTCGACGAGCGCCGCTACTTCGTGCCCGGCCATTTGCCCTGCGTGCTGGAGGTGCAGGGGGTGAAAGTGGGCCTGCTGATTTGCGAAGACGCCTGGTTTGACACCCCGGCCCAGTCTGCCGTGCAAGCGGGAGCGGAGCTGCTCGCCGTCATCAACGCCTCGCCCTTCCACGTGGGCAAGGGCGGTGAGCGCATCGAACGCATGGCCGAGCGCGCCCGCACCGCGCAGCGGCCCCTCATCTACGCACACATGGTGGGCGGGCAGGACGAGGTGGTGTTTGATGGCCACTCCTTCGCCGTCGATGCACAAGGCCAGTTGGCGGGCCAGGCCCCCAGCTTTGCGGAAGACTTGTTCGTGGTGGAAGTGGGCAGACAGGGCGCTGGCCTCTCGCTCTCTGCGCCCAACACAGAGCCCGCCACCGAGGACGAACAACTCTGGCACGCGCTGGTGATGGGCGTGCGCGACTACATCGGCAAGAACGGTTTCCCCGGCGCGATCATTGGCCTGTCAGGCGGCATTGACTCCGCGCTGGTGCTCGCCATCGCGGTGGACGCACTGGGCAAAGACAAGGTGCGTGCGGTGATGATGCCCTCGCCCTATACCGCAGATATCAGCTGGATTGATGCCCGCGACATGGCCGCGCGTCTGGGCGTGCGCTACGACGAAATCTCCATCACACCCGAGTTCGAGGCCTTCAATGCCTCGCTGGCCCCGCTGTTCGAGGGCTGCAAGATCGACACCACCGAA
>JBJOKU010000221.1:0-3409 GCA_046045925.1 Pseudomonadota bacterium | reverse complement strand
CAGGGTGGCAGTGGCGGGGGTTTCTTCGGAAGGTTTGACGATGACAGTGTTGCCGCAGGCCAGTGCAGGGCCAACCTTCCAGGTCATTAAAAGCAAAGGCAGGTTCCAGGGGCAAACCACAGCCACAACGCCCACGGGGGTGCGCACGCCATAGCTGATGGCCTTGCCGCCGTCGGGCGTGGGCATCTCGAAGCTCTCGGTGGGCACGTTCTTGATGATGTCGGCGAAAATCTTGAAATTGGCCGCGCCGCGCGGGATGTCGATGTGCGAAGCGAGCGAGCGGGGCTTGCCGGTGTCGGCCAGCTCAGCTTCCAGGAAGTCGTCAAAGCGGCGGTTGATTTCGTCAGCCACGGCGTAGAGCAACTCCACACGGCGGTGAATGGTCATCTGGCCCCACTCGCCCTTGAGTGCGGCTTGCGCGGCGGCCACGGCACGGTTGACTTCGTCCTGCCCTGCTTCATGCACCTGGCCGATGACGGCATTGTTGATGGGCGCACGTTTGTCAAACGTTTTGCCCGTGGCGACGAAATCGCCGTCGATGAAATTCAGAAACTGCTTCACAAGCTCGTCCTCAATAAAACAAAAAATTCCCCAGGTCAGGCCAAGCCAATGGACTTCAGGCCAGCCCGGGCACAGTCCTCGTCCTGCTCGGCTGATCCACCTGAAACACCGATGCCGCCAATGAGCACACCGTCTTCATGGATGGGCAGACCTCCTCCAAAAACCACGAGTCGTGGCCTCTGGGGAAGACCCGTCAAGAGGGCCTTGTCGGTTTCGAGAATTCCCATGAATGCTGCCGTGGGAATCCCGAAACTGGCGCTGGTGTAGGCCTTGTCGATGGCAATGTCGACCGAGTGCAAAAAAGCACCCGGCATGCGCGCAAACGACGTGAGCACACCCGAGCCATCGCACACCGCCACATTCACCCGTATGCCCAGCGTGTGGGCATGCTCCACCGCACTGGCAACAGCCTTTTGGGCGGCTTCCAGGCTGATGTGCCGAATGGGCATGGATGTGGCGGGGGCGCTCATCAGGTCACCACGCTCAGGAAGGTGTCGTGCAGCTTGCGCTGGGGATAGTCGAGACCGCCATCCACAAAGCCTTCCCAGTTCCAGGCCAGCGCAGGCCAATCGGGATAGGGCTGGCTGCCGCCAGAGAAGGTTTCGAAACGGTTGCCCGAGGGGTCCCATGCGTAGATGGTGGAGCCACGCGTGATGCCGTGACGGGTAGGGCCGATGTCCACTGGCACCTTGTTCATCGACATGATGTCGCCGGCACGCAGCACCTTCTCCCAGGTTTCCAGCAGGTACGACACGTGGTGCAGCTTGCCGGGGTTCTCGTGCATGACGAAGGCGATGTCGTGGGCCTTGTGCGAACACGACAGCCAAATGGCGGCCTTGAAGTCGCTGTCAGGTGCGGTCACATACTCGGTCAGGGTGAAGCCCAGCACCTTGGTGAAGATGTCGAGCACCTTGTCCACATTCGGCCCGTAGAGCAGGGCGTGGTCCAGGCGTAGCGGGGCAATGCCGTGCTCGGCCGCATCGCACCAAGGGGGCGGATTGAGCTGGCTCATGCCGTTGCCAACCATCTTCTTCTCGGCAAACAACTCGATCTGGTGGCCGCTGGGCAGCTCGAAGCGCACACGCTCGCCGGTTTCCAGCAGGTCTCCCGCAGGAATGCGCTCGGTTTTGAGGCCATAGGCCTTGAGGTCGGCCTCAAACTTGTTGAGCGTGGGCACATCCAGCACTTTGAAGCCCATGAAGTCCAGGCCAGCGCGGTCGGCCTGGCGGATGATCACGCTGTTGTGGTCGCGTTCGTCCCACGCCTTGTAGTACACGCGGCCTTGCGCGTCGGTACCGGTTTCCACCAGCCCGAGCACGTTGCCGTAAAACTGTTTGGCTTCCGCCATGTCCAGCACGCGCACTTGCACGTGGCCCGGACGCAAAACACCTGTCAATGCCATCTTCTGTCTCCTAGTTCATTTGATCGGGTTGAGGGGTTGCAGAACGGGCGTCTGTCGTCTCAACCACACGACACACACTCTTTTTCATCTTTCCCACGACAGCCAGCTTCAAGTCGCTGGAGGGCATGGCGCGGCAGGCGAGCACGCAACCACTGGCTTGCTCTTCTTCGCTCACATGCTCCCGGCTCATGACGCGTGCCGTCCACGTTCCGGACGTGATCTGCACCTTGCAGACACCGCAGCCGCCGTTGCGGCAGCCAGCCGGAATGCCTTTGCGACCGAGCATTTCCATGCCCGACAACAGCGACCGGGCTTGGTCACAGTTGTAGGTCTCACCTGTGTCTTCAATGAACACCTGGAATCTCGTCACTTCAGTCTCCGTCTGGCATCCCGCACGAGGGCGTGCATGTGCCTGTCAGTGGTGTGAATTCTGGGTTTCATGATTGATACTGTCCAATACCATTTTTTTGATTTGCGATACCATTCAGGTATTAAGTAACTAAAGAGGTTTCCGACATGGATTTGAAGGACATGCGCTATTTCCTCGCTGTGGCCGAGGAAAAAAACGTGGGCCGCGCCGCGCTGCGTCTGCACATCTCGCAGCCGCCCCTGACGCGCCACATCCGCGACCTTGAAGACAGGCTGGGCACACAACTGTTCCGGCGCACCCCCAAGGGCATGGAACTGACTGATGCCGGGCAAATCCTGCTCGATGAAGTGCCCAATCTGCTGTCGCTGGCTGAGAGGGCCGAGCAGCGCGTCAAGCTCGCGGGCAGCGGTTTGCTCGGGCAACTGGATGTGGGCATCTTCGGCTCGGGCATCCTGGACGTGATTCCGCGCATCCTGTCGCGCTTTCACAGCGAGCGGCCAGGTGTGAAGATCGTGCTGCACAACCTCACCAAACAGAAGCAACTGGAGGCCCTGCGAGAGCGGCGCATCACTGTGGGTTTCAACCGGCTGGTGCCCAAGGAACCCGATCTGGTCATCGAGTCGCTGATGCGCGAATCGATGGTGGTGGCCGTAAATGCCTCCCATCCATTGGCATCGAAGTCGCAAATCAGTCTTGCCGACCTGAACGACCAGCCCATGATCCTCTACCCCAACATTCCCATGCGCGGTCTGGCGCAGGAGGTGATGGACGCATTTGCCAAGCGCAAACTGCGCCTGCGTCTGGAGCAGGACGTGGAAGATGTGCTGACAGCGGTGGCGCTGGTGGCCTCGGGTTTCGGGATTTCGATCACCACTCAGTCGGCCACCAACCTGCGCCTGCCGGGCGTGGTGTTCAGGCCCATGCCCAAAGGGCAGTTGCCGGATGTGGAATTGAGCTGCCTGTACCGGAAGGGCGACAACTCGCCCGTCCTGTCGGCGTTTCTCGAGGTGGTTCATGCCTACTCGAAAACGCACACCTGAGCATGCTCAGATGCGCTTGAACAAGGGGCTGCGTGC
>JBJOKU010000220.1:0-3434 GCA_046045925.1 Pseudomonadota bacterium | reverse complement strand
TCTGCACGATTATCAAAAGCATCGAGTCTGTACTTTACTGGATCCGACAAAAGATCCCCTTGGAAAAGGGTTCCACATCATCCAAGGGATGATTGCAATTGGATCCGGCGGCTTATCTGGAAAAGGATTTATGCAAGGGACTCAAACCCACTTAGAGTTTATCCCTGAGCGAACCACGGATTTTATTTTCGCTGCATTTTCGGAGGAATTTGGCTTAGCCGGTGTTTTAACGCTCATCGCCACATTCACATTTGTTCTCATGCGAGGACTGATGATTGCAGCAGAAGCCCCGAGTGTGTTTTCTCGCTTGCTGGCAGGCTCTTTGACATTGAGCTTTTTCACTTACGCCATGGTGAACATGGGGATGGTGAGTGGCATTTTACCCGTCGTAGGCATTCCCCTGCCATTTATCAGTTACGGCGGCACCGCCATGGTGACACTGGGATTGGCTTTAGGCATGCTGATGTCCATCGCTCGCTCGCGGCGCATCATGCAGACCTGATATACCGCCTCCCCCGTCGGGGCAACTCATGGTCACAGGAAATCGCACAGAAAAAACGGCCCCTATCTCGGTTCCATCCGGGCCCGTCGGGTGGTGGGCTGCACTGACTTGAATTTCTGCACCATGCCGGTCAGCAATTTCCTTCACAATGGCCAGACCTAAGCCACTCCCATCAACGTTGGTTCCCAAGGCACGGTAAAACGGCCTAAAAATCAAATCCCGCTCGGCTTCAGGAATACCCGGCCCATTGTCTTCAATTTGGAGTACAACGCCCCCCAATCCATCGACCGAGCCAGCAGAAGCCATGAAAACCCGGACAGTAACGGTTCCTTCTGGTGGGGTGTACTGCAATGCGTTATCAACCAAGTTTCGTACCAGCTCTCTCACCAGAAAGGGCTGCCCGATGATAGGTGGTAATTTTTGCGTATCCTCTGGCCCCTCGTAGCCCAAATCAATGCGCTTTTCCATGGCTTTGGGAACGAAATCGTGAACTGTTTCGGTTGCCAGCTCGATGAGGTCGAATGCCTGCTGGCGTCGGGCTTGCTCTTCGTCCTCAGCTCGTGCCATCGCCAGCAATTGATTCACCATGTGTGCTGCACGCTGGCTGGATAGCGCGATCTGCTGAAGCGATCGCCTCACAGACTGGGCATCTCCCCCTGCATCAATTTCCCTTTGGGCCAATTCGGCTTGCATTCTCAATCCGGCCAAAGGGGTTTTGAGTTGATGTGCAGCGTCGGCTAAAAAATGCTTTTGTGTGCTGATATTTTGATCTAGGCGCGCCAATAAATCATTGATGGAACGAACCAGCGGTGCCACTTCCTCGGGTGCATCGTGTTCATCAATCGGACTGAGATCGTGATTTTCTCGCCGTCGGATGCGTTGTTGCAAATGATTCAGCGGAGCAATTCCCCGAGCCAGCGCGAACCAAACCAATAAAACAGCCAGTGGCAAAATTACAAATTGCGGCAGAATCACGCCTTTGATGATTTCTGTGGCCAACCGAGATCGCTTATCCAATGTCTCCGCAACTTGGATCATTCCGACGCGCACGGTGCCAACTAGCTCGGGATGGGTTTCATCCTCATTGGGCAAGCGCAATAAAGCAACCCGAACAGCTTCATTTTGAATTTGTTCATCACGAAAAACGACTTCGCCAGCAGGAGGCCAATCGCCCTCGACAACGGGAATTTCTCGATCACCAATCAGTAATTCACCGTCGCGGTCTAAAACCTGGACATACACCCGATCAACGTCATCACTGCGTAATAACGCTGCCGCAGATTCCGGCAGTTTGATGCCTCCTTGACGCTTGCTGGCTGCTGCACTCAGCACCTGCTGAGCCACCATGCGCGTCATTTGACCTAAATCACGGTCGTAGGGCCGGGCTGCAATATTTTGCGCCACAAGCCAAGTCAGCGCCACGCTCATAGGCCAGAGGAGCAGCAGTGGCGCCAGCATCCAATCCAGAATCTCGCCAAACAAAGAGCGCTGCTCGCGCGGCACTTCTGTCGGAGTCGGCGTAGAAACTGGTGTGGGTTCGGACGTCATGGCATGGGGTCAGGCCGCAATTTTCTCCAAGCAGTAACCCAAGCCACGCACCGTGGCGATGCGGATCGGCCCTTGTTCGATTTTTTTGCGCAAGCGATGGATGTACACCTCGATGGCGTTGTTACTGACTTCTTCGCCCCACTCGCACAATCGCGCCACCAACTGATCCTTGCTCACCAGGCGGCCCGCCCGCTGCAACAACACCTCCAGCAAGCTGATCTCGCGGGCGGACAACTCCACCATCTGCTCATTGATGTAAGCCACACGCCCCGTGGCGTCAAACGTCAGCGGGCCGTGCTTGATGACGTTGCTGGCGGTGCCCAGACCGCGTCGGGTCAAAGCCCGCACACGCGCTTCCAGCTCTTGCAGCGAAAACGGCTTGGCCATGAAATCATCGGCACCAAGATCCAGGCCTTTGACGCGCTGCTCCACCGAGTCCGCTGCCGTGAGGATCAGCACGGGCACGGCACTGCCACGGGCTCGCAATCGGCGCAACACTTCAAGGCCGTGCAAGCGCGGCAAGCCCAAGTCCAGAATCAACAGGTCAAATTCGTGCGAAGCCAGGGCAGCGTCGGCTTCGCTACCGCTGCTCACCTGGTCTACCGCATAGCCGGAGCTGCGCAGCGAACGCAACAAGCCGTCGGCTAGCACCTGGTCATCTTCAGCAATCAGGATTCGCATGGGGGTGTCTCCTAGCGAACCAGCAGGGCACGGCGCATCAGCTGGTTCTTACATTCGCTTGATTTTAGGCAGAGCCACCAAAGTTGACAGTTGACGGCAACGCGATACTGTACGAATATACAGCCTTAACATTGCCACCTATCGCCATTCAAGGAGCATTGATGGATCCGAAGACTCTCAACCCTGACAAAGCCAAAGCCCTCCAAGCCGCACTGGCGCAGATCGAGAAGCAATTCGGCAAGGGCTCCATCATGCGGTTGGGGGCGGGTGAGCAAGTGGAAGACATCCAAGTCGTCTCCACCGGCTCGCTCGGGCTGGACATTGCGTTGGGCGTGGGAGGCCTGCCGCGCGGGCGCGTCATCGAGATTTACGGCCCGGAGTCGTCGGGCAAAACCACGCTCACCCTGCAAGTGGTGGCCGAGATGCAAAAAATCGGCGGCGTGGCCGCGTTCATCGACGCAGAACACGCGCTGGACGCGCAGTACGCCCAAAAGCTGGGCGTGAATCTGCAAGAACTGCTCATCAGCCAGCCGGACACGGGCGAGCAAGCACTGGAAATTGTGGATTCGCTGGTGCGTTCGGGGGCGGTTGATCTGGTGGTCGTCGATTCGGTGGCGGCCCTCACGCCCAAGGCCGAAATCGAGGGAGAAATGGGCGACCAGTTGCCCGGCTTGCAGGCCCGCCTCATGAGCCAGGCCCTGCG
>JBJOKU010000219.1:0-3438 GCA_046045925.1 Pseudomonadota bacterium | reverse complement strand
TCATCAAGCAAGGTTTTCGTCGATCGGGTTTGTTCACATACCGACCCTACTGTGATGGCTGCCAAGCCTGCGTCCCTCTGCGGGTGAAGGCGCAAGAGTTCCAGCCCGGCCGCAGCCAGCGACGATGTCTCAGACAACATGCCGATTTGCAGGTTCGCGTGCTGAAATTGTGCTTCGTGCCCGAGCATTACGCCCTCTACCTGCGCTATCAAAAAGGCCGCCATGCCGGGGGCGGCATGGATCAGGACAGCATCGACCAATACACCCAATTTCTGCTGCAAAGCCGCGTCAACTCTCGCTTGGTGGAGTTTCGTACCCCTGAGGGCGAGTTGAAGATGGTGAGCATCCTCGATGTGCTCAACGACGGACTCTCAGCCGTGTACACCTTTTATGAGCCCGAGCCAGGGACAAGCTACGGCACCTACAACGTGCTCTGGCAAATCACCCAGGCACAGCGCCTGGGACTGCCGCATGTCTACTTGGGTTACTGGATCGAGCAAAGCCGCAAGATGAATTACAAAGCACTGTTTCTTCCCCATGAATGTCTCATCGACGGACAGTGGAGACGCGCCACCCGCCAGCAAGATACGTGAATTCGGATTTCACTGTATAGAATGCGCCCATGCGCAAACAAGAAGCCGTGCCCGCCAAGCCCACTGTGCAAGTACTCGGACGCATGTTCGACCTGCTGGACATTCTCGCTGGCAGGGAAGAGGCCATGAGCCTCAAGGAAATCAGTGAGCAAAGTGGGCTTCACCCCTCCACAGCACACCGGATCCTGAACGATCTGGCCTCGGGCCGTTTCGTTGAGCGCCCCCAAGCCGGCACTTACCGGCTGGGTCTGCGCTTGCTGGAGCTTGGCAACGTCGTCAAGGGCCGCCTCAACGTGCGTGATGCAGCACTGCTGCCCATGCGTGAGCTGCACAAGCAAATCAATCAGCCCGTGAATCTGTCGGTTCGGCAGGGCGACGAGATTGTCTACATCGAACGCGCCTACAGCGAACGCAGTGGCATGCAAGTGGTGCGAGCCATTGGTGGCCGTGCACCGCTGCATCTCACCTCTACTGGCAAACTGTTTCTTGCTGTCGATGACCCTCAGCGTGTTCGTGCCTACGCCACGCGCACCGGCCTGCCTGGCCATACCAAGAACAGCCTGACAAGCCTTCCCGCGCTTGAGCGTGAATTGTCCAAGGCTCGCCAATACGGCACCGCCCGCGACAACGAAGAACTGGAACTCGGCGTGCGTTGCATGGCAGCCGGAATTTACGACGACCAAGACAAATTGGTGGCTGGTTTGTCGATTTCAGCACCAGCAGATCGCCTGGACGATATCTGGATGCCCAAGCTCCAAACGACCGCGCTGGAAATTTCAAGATCACTTGGCTACAAGGGTGCATAGCCAGCAGCCAGTGCTCAGCTCTGCTGCCCCAGCCCACTCAGCTTGTAATCGAGTTGCCCCGTTGAAATTCCGGGCTGGCGCGATTCAACCCAACGACGCACACGCTCGGCATCACCCAGACGGCTGAGCTTGCCTGCGGAATCGAGGAAGACCATGATGACCTTGCGGCCTGAAATGCGGGCCTGCATCAGCAAACATTGACCCGCCTCGGAGATATAGCCGGTTTTTTGCAAACCGATGTCCCAAGTAGGATTTTTGGTTAGCCGGTTGGTGTTGTTGTACTGCATGAGCTTGCGGCCCACCTGCACCTGGTATCCGGGCGATGTGGAAAGTTCGCGCAAGGCAGGGACGTGCGAAGAAACATCCGTCAACAAGGCCAAGTCACGGGCACTGGACTGGTTACGGCTCGACAAGCCTGTGGGCTCGACATAACGCGTGTCATTCATGCCCAGAGCGCGCGCCTTGTCGTTCATCAGTGCAACAAACGTCTGCAAGCCTCCGGGATAAGTTCGCCCCAAGGCGTGGGCGGCCCGGTTTTCACTGCTCATGAGGGCGAGATGGAGCAACTCCCACCGAGTCAGCGAGGTTCCCACTTTCAGGCGCGACGAACTGCCCTTTTCAGTATCGACATCCTCACTGGAAATGGTGATCAGTTCATTCATGTCGAGTTTGCTGTCAACAATCAGCAAACCGGTCATCAATTTGGTCAATGACGCGATAGGCAATACTGCCTCAGAATTTTTATTGAACAGCACTTCTTTGGTGTCTTGATCCACCACGAAGGCCACGCTTGATTTGAGAGCCAGCGGATCCGTGCCGCCATGATGAAGACCGGCAAGCATTCCGTAAGAGGGCCGCTCGGGAACGCGACGCGCTGTTGCCTTGATCGGCTTAGTCCCCTGCTTTGAAGCGACAGCCTTGCGGGGCTTTTTGCCTGTTTTAACCACGGTGCCCGAAACGGGCTTGGCAGAGCTTCCAGTAGCAGCAGCGGCCTCGTCTGTGCCGAACGCAAACACCGCCAGAAAAACTGCGCCCAGGAGCAAGGCAGCTTGCTGGATAAAACGCTGGCGTGGAACCATGGAAGGTCTTGTCTCCAAGGGAAAGATGGGCAGGGCTTGCTATGAAGATCGTAGTGTATCCAAACGACACAGCAACGGCAACAACGCGGGCAGATTTTTTACTTGGCCTCGCGCGTTCTACGGCCCACACCAACGGCCATGCCCACCGCGACAACCAGTACAAGGGCGGCACCCGCCAGGGTTGCGCCGTAAAGCCCACGATCCATCAACACACCAAAAATCAGCGGAGAAAGCGCAAATCCCGTATCGAGGCCTGAATAAACCGTGCCATAAACACGACCGGTCGCGCCTTTGGGCGTTGCCTTCTTGATCATCATGTCCCGGCTTGGACCGCCGATGCCAATCGCCAAACCTGTACTGGCCAGAACGATCATGGTGCCCCAGGCACCCAGCCAGCCCGTACTGCACAAGAGCATCAAGGCCGCGCCCGCGCACATGCAGCAGACGACCACCTGATCACTCTTGGCAAACCGTGCCGCCACAAAACCTCCAGCGAACATGCCCACGGCACTGGCCAGCATGTAGGCGGCAACAGCGGCAGTGGCGGTCTCGAAGTTGACGTTGTGTACCTCCTTCAAAATCGACACGCCGAAACTCTGCACAACAGCCAGCGTCATGGTTGACCAGAAAAAGAAACCGAAGCACCACCACACCACTGGCAGCTTCAAAAATGACAATGAATGATCCTGCTGCCCACTGCCGCTTGCGTGCCGCACCACCTGAGTCGACAGCGAATCACGACAGACCCAGAGCAACAACATCACCAAGGCAATCAGCACCGCAGCGCAGACATAGGCACTGCGCCACGAACCCAGCCAGCCCGACAAGCCCACCAGAAAAAGCGGCGCAATCGCCCACCCCAGATTGCCGCTGAGTCCATGCACGCTAAAGGCATAGCCCAGCCTCTGGTGAGAAACCCGCTGGTTCAAAATGGTGAAGTCAACCGGGTGAAAAGGACTG
>JBJOKU010000218.1:0-3445 GCA_046045925.1 Pseudomonadota bacterium | reverse complement strand
CCGACCTCATTCAAGAAGGCAATGTCGGCCTGATGAAGGCCGTGCGCCGTTTTGACCCCGAGCAAGGCGTGCGTCTGGTGAGCTACGCCTTGCACTGGATCAAGGCCGAAATCCACGAATACATCTTGAAAAACTGGCGCATGGTCAAGGTGGCCACCACCAAGGCACAGCGCAAGCTGTTTTTCAATCTGCGCTCCATGAAGCAGGGCTTCAAGGACGACGCAGACGCACAAACCCATCGCACCACCCTGAGCGAACGAGAAATCGACACCATTGCCAAAGACCTCAACGTCAAGCGCGAAGAAGTCATTGAAATGGAAACGCGCATGTCCGGCGGCGACGTGCTGCTCGATCCCGCGCCCAACGAAGACGGTGAAGAAGCCTTCGGCCCCGTGGCCTACCTCAGTGATGCCTCACATGAGCCCACCGCCATGATCGAGGCGCGCCAACGCGATGCCCTCGCCAGCGACGGCGTGACCGCCGCCCTCGAAACCCTCGACCCCCGCAGCCGCCGCATCGTCGAAGAGCGCTGGCTCAAAGTCAACGACGACGGCTCGGGCGGGATGACCCTGCACGACCTCGCCGCCGAATACGGTGTCAGCGCCGAACGCATCCGCCAGATCGAAGTGGCAGCGATGAAGAAGATGAAAGCGGTGTTGGTGGAGTATGCGGCGTGAGCAACGCATGCCATCTCTGATCCAACTCTCCCAAAGCCCGGTTTGCCGGGCTTTTCATTTTGCGCCAGTCAATGCCGGGGCCGCCAGCAGCCGCTGGATGTCTTCCGGGGTGTTGTAGCCCTGCACGCTCACGCGCACAAACACCTGGCTGTTGTGCTTGGTGGCGTTGATTTCGATGCCGCTTTCTTGAAGCAATTGTTTGCGCAGCAGGTCGGCGTTGTTTGCAGCCACCGGGATGGCCACCATTTGTGCCCAGTCAGCATCTTGCGCAATGGGCTGAGTGCCTTGTGTGGCGCAGAGTTCATGCAGCGCATGGGCGGCGAGGGCATGGCAGCGGGCTTGTACGCCGGGCCAGTTGTGCCGGGCATGGAAGTCAATGGCTGTGGGTACGGTCAGCCATGCAGAGATGTCGCGTGTGCCCAGCCATTGCAGACGTTGCTCCAGTGTGCTGTGGCCGAGATAACTCTCAAATGCGGGGTTGCCTTTGGCGGCTTCGCTGTAGCCCCAACTCACCACGGGGGCGTGAAGCCGCTCATGATGCCCGGGCCGTGCATGAAGGAAAGCCGTACCCTTTGGGGCGCACATCCACTTGTGGCAGTTGCCCACATAAAAGTCGGCATCAATGGCACCGAGATTGAGCGCAATCTGCCCCGGTGCATGAGCCCCGTCAATCAGCGTGACAATGCCGCGCTGTCTGGCCGCTGCGCAGAGTTCGGCAACAGGAAAGATGAGCGCCGTGGATGAACTGATGTGGCTGGCAAAGATCACACGGGTGCGAGGGCTGGTTGCGCACATCATGCGATCGACAAATTGCCCGCGCTCGTAGGGCAACGGAATTTCCACGCGACGGTAATTCACCCCACGGGCCTTGCAGGCCAACTCCCACGCGGTTTCGCAGGCACCGTATTCGTGATCTGTGGCCAGCACTTCATCTCCTGGTTTCAGCGCCAGCGAGTCAATCACGATGTTTACCGCCGTGGTGGCGTTGGAGACAAAGACCAGATCATCTGCCATTGCCCCCAGAGTGCAGGCGAGTTTCTCCCGCGCTTGTCTGAGCAGACTTGCCGAGCGCCGCCCCAGAAAATCCACCGGGTTGCGCTCCATTTCAAGCATCCAGCGGAACTGCGCTTGGAGCACTTCGCGTGGGCACGCGCCAAACGAGCCGTGGTTGAGAAAGGTGATGCCGGGGTCGAGGACGAAGAGGTCACGCATGGGGCGTTGGGGCCGAAGACAGAGGCTCAGCCCAGCCAGGCCTGCATGAGCTTGGCATCAAGCACGCTCAGACGCACAGTTGCACCGCTGGATGCTGGTGTGCCGGGCTGCATCACCACCCTGGTGATGCGCTTGTCGCGGGCGACCAGCGCCGTATAGCGCTTGCCGGGGCTGAGGTACAGAGAGAGGTCGTCAAGGCTGTCAATGCGCCAGCTCTTGAGGAGCTTGCCGCTGCCCACTTCAATGCCCAGCCACTCGTCGTTGGCACACAGGCCGGCATGGGCGGCAGGGCCGTCTGCAAGCACTTGCTTGATGATGAGCCTGCCGCTGCTTTCGCTCACGCGCAGGCCCAGGCTCTGGGCAGTGGCATCTTTGTCAATCTGCCAGCCCACGCCGTTGAGGGGCAGCCATTGCGCCAGCGGCAGATCGCCCGTGCCATGTACCCACTGTGTGAGTTCGGTTTCGTAAGAGCGGCCCGAGCACTTGCGCAGGGCGGTCAGCACGTCGGCTTCGCTGATGGGGCCGCCGCAGGATCTGCCTTCGCGGCTTGAGGCCCAGAGTTCGCGCATGACGGCATCGAGTGACGAGCCATCTCGACGCAACGCCAGATCAAGGCACAGGCCGATGAGCGCACCCTTGGTGTAGTAGCTCACGGTCAGGTTGACCATGTTTTCGTCGGGCCGGTAGTACTTGACCCAGGCATCAAAGCTGGCCTGAGCGGCGCTATGCACCCGGCGCCCCGGTGTTTGCAGCACCTGGTTCACGGTTTTGTTGAGCAGTTTGAGGTATTGCGTGTTGTCAATCAGGCCGACTCGGCGCAGAAAAAGGTCGTCGTAATAACTCGTGAGTCCCTCGAAAAACCACAACATGGCTGTGTATTGCTCGCTCTCATAGTTGTAGCAATCCAACTCGGCGGGGCGCAGGCGCTTGACGTTCCATGTATGAAAATACTCGTGGCTGATGAGACCCAGCAGGGTGGTGTAGCCTTCTCCCGCCTGCTTGACCCCAAGGCGCGGCAGATCAGCCCGTTTGCAGATGAGTGCGGTGCTGTGGCGGTGCTCCAGCCCACCGTAACCGTCGGCCACGGCATTGAGCATGAAGACGTAGCGGTCGTGCGGCACAGCGCGGGCAGCCTTGATGCTTTGAGCGTCGTGCCAGAAGGCCATTTCAGCCTCAACGATCTTTTGTGTGTCGGCCAGCAGGCGGGCACCGTCAAACGTTTCTGCTGCGCCAGCGACCACAAAGCGGTGCGGCACGCCGCGCACGCTGAACTCGCCACTCCAGAAATCGCCCATTTCCACCGGGCTGTCGGCCAGCTCGTCGTAGTTGCCCGCCACATAGGTGCCAAACCCGGCCTCGTCAATCACCACGGGTTTGAGTGCCGTGGCCAGTTTCCAGGATCTGGCGGCATGGGGGCGCTCAACGTGCAACCGGTGCGGCTTTTGCTCTTGTCCGTGCACGCGCAGGCACAGGCTGGTGCCGTTGAAAAAGCCCCGCTCGTCATCGAGCCAGGCCGTGCGCACCGAGTTGTCAAAGGCGTAAACGTTGTAGATCAG